>NZ_JBHWIR010000034.1:35647-50727 GCF_042731835.1 Kitasatospora sp. NPDC059817
AGACTTCTCTCGCGAGCCGGGCCGGCCGCTGTCGTTTCCGGGCCTTTTCGGATGCCCTCGGGGCGAATTGACGATACGTCAGGCGCGTTGGTGGGCCGGTTCAGAGCCGGTGGGCGGGCAGCCCGTGCTGGGCGGCGGTCAGCAGCTCGTGCATCCGCTGCCCGAAGTCCTCGGTGTCGGCGGCCGGTTCGGGGAAGACCAGGCGGACGTCGCGGTGGCCGTGCGGGTGGTCCAGGCGCAGGACCAGGCCGTGGCGGTCCAGGGCGAGCGGGCGGACCTCCGGGTGCTGGGCGAGCAGGTCCGGGTCGAGCAGCCGGGTGAGGACGGCGAGGGCGTCGGCGTGGTCGTCGGCGAGGTGGGTGAGCATGGCGGCCTCGTAGCGGGCCAGCGGGTCGGGTGCGGCGTGGGCGAGGTCGCCGGCGGTGAGTGCGCCGGTGCCGTACGGGGTGGAGAGGACGGCGTGGGCGACGTCCACGCGCAGGTGGACGCTGAGGCCGTCGTCGGCGAGGTGGGCCAGGTGCAGTCGGCCGGCCAGGGTGAGGCGGGCGCGGATCCGGTCGCGGACGGCGACGGGGGAGATGTCGGTGACGTCCAGGACGACGGCGAGTCCGTCGGTGGCGCGGGCGGCGGCGGTGGCGAGCGGGTCGCCCAGCGGGGCGCGCAGGCGCAGCCGGGAGCCGTGGACAGAGACCGGGGTGTCGAGGTCGTGGTGCTCGCCGCAGGCGCGGACGGTGAGCGAGGAGGTCGCGCTGAGCAGGCTCTGGACCCGCTCGGCGGTGGTGGGTTCGGGCACCTCGGCGTCGCCGGCGGGCAGGCTCATGACGGACCTCCAGTTAGTTAGGTGAGCCTAACCTAATCTCCGCTCGGGGGTGTGGCAAGTGGCGTGGCCGAGGTCGCTGCCGTCGGGGATAGAAAGCGCTTGCAAGTATCTGCGGATGTCTCGTATTGTCGACGCCGGTAGTTGCATGCGCAACGGTTCTCTCTGGAAAGCGGTCCCTCATGCCCCTCGCGCTCCTGGCGCTGGCGATCAGCGCCTTCGGCATCGGCACCACCGAGTTCGTGATCATGGGCCTGCTGCCCGAGGTCGCCGGCGACTTCTCGGTCGCCATCCCCACCGCCGGTCTGCTGATCTCCGGCTACGCGCTCGGTGTCGTGGTCGGCGGCCCGCTGCTCACCATCCTCGGCACCCGTGCCCCCCGCAAGGGCATGCTGCTGACGCTGATGGGCCTGTTCGTGGTGGGCAACCTGATCGCGGCCGTCGCCCCCGCCTTCGGGCTGCTGATGGTCGGGCGGATCGTCAGCGCCTTCGCGCACGGCGCGTTCTTCGGCATCGGCTCGGTCGTCGCCGCCGACCTGGTCGCCCCGCACAAGCGGGCCGGCGCCATCGCCCTGATGTTCACCGGCCTCACCGCCGCCAACGTGCTGGGCGTCCCGATGGGCACCCTGCTCGGCCAGCACTTCGGCTGGCGCTCCACGTTCTACGTCGTCGCCGGGCTCGGCCTGCTCGGCCTCGCCGGAATCGCGGCGCTGGTGCCCGTCCAGCCGCGGACCGGCGCCGCCCGTCTCGGCCCCGAACTGGCCGTCTTCCGGACCCTGCGGCTCTGGCTCGCGCTCGCCATGACCGTGCTCGGCTGGGGCGGCATCTTCGCGATGTTCACCTACATCACGCCGATGATGACCGAACTGGCCGGCTTCGCCCCGAGCAGCGTCACCTGGCTGCTCTTCCTGTTCGGCGTCGGCCTGTTCGTCGGCAACCTGCTGGGCGGCTGGTTCGCCGACCGCGCGCTGATGCGCAGCCTCACCGTGATCCTCGCGGTGCTCGCGGTGCTGCTGTTCGCCTTCACCTTCGCCGCGCACAGCAAGCCGGCCGCGATCGTCCTCATCCCGCTGATCGGGCTGTTCGGCTTCGCGACCGTCGCGCCGCTGCAGAAGCGGGTCATGGACCAGGCGGCGGGCGCGCCGACCCTGGCCTCGGCCGCCAACATCGCCGCGTTCAACCTGGGCAACGCGCTCGCCGCCTGGCTCGGCGGACTGGTCATCTCCGGCGGCCTCGGCTACGACGCGCCGAACTGGGTGGGCGGGCTGCTCACCGCGGTCGCCCTCGGGGTGACGGTGTTCGCGGCGGCGCTGGACCGGCGCGGCGCGGCGGGCGAGGGGCGGGTCGTGGCGCGCTCGGGCGCCCCGGCCGAGCAGGGTGTGCCCGTGGGGCGGTGAACGAGGGGGACCGCGGAGGGCCCGGACGCCTGGCGTGCGTCCGGGCCCTTGCGGTGGTCGGGCTGCTCGACGGTGTTTCAGGCGACGACGGCCTGGGCGTCGATCTCGACCAGCATCGGCTCCTGCGGCAGCTCGACGAAGATCGTGGTGCGGCAGGGCTTCACGCCGCCGGGCTTGATGTTCTCGTCGATGAACTCGGCGTACACCTCGTTCATCAGCGGGAAGTCCGCCCGCTTGGTGAGGTAGACCCGGAACATCACCACGTCCTCGATGGTGGCGCCGCCGGCCTCGACGATCGCCTTGACGTTCTCCAGCGTGCGCCGGGTCTGCGCCTTCACGTCGCCGTGGTACAGGTACTCGCCGGTCGCCGGGTCCTGCGGGCCCTGGCCGGAGACCTGGAGGATCGGGCCCTTGCGGACGCCCTGGGAGAACATCCAGGCGGGGGCGGGGGCGCCGTCGGTGCGGATCTCGGTCTTGCCGCTGGTCGGGTGCTGCTCGTTCATGGGGTTCCTTACGGTCTGACGGTTGATCAGTTGTGGTCCGGGCGGCCGCAGTCGGCCGAGATGGCGCGGGTGGTGGCGAGCAGCTGCGGGAGGAGGTCCAGCACCTGCTCGTAGGGGAGGACGACGTCCGGCACCGAGATGGACGCGGCGGCGACGACCCGGCCGCTGGCGTCCCGGATCGGGGCGGCCACGCAGTTGATGAACGACTCGTGCTCGGCGTGGTCCTGCGCCCAGCCCTGGACGGCGACCTTCTCCAGCTCGGCGAGCAGCGCCTCGGGCGTGCTGAGGGTGCGCGGGGTGTGCGGGGTGAAGTCGATCCCGGCGGCCACCCGGCGGCGTTCGGGCAGCGGCAGGTCGGCGAGCAGCACCTTGGAGACGGCGGCGCTGTGCAGGGCGGCGCGCAGGCCGATCCGGGAGTACATCCTGACCGGGTGCCGGGAGTCGAACTTGTCGATGTAGACGACCTCGCCGCCCTCGTACGCGGCCAGGTGCACGGTCTGGCCGGTGGTGGCGTTCAGCTCGGCCAGGTGCGGGGCGGCGATCCGGCGGACGCCGCGCTGTTCCAGGGCGAGGCCGGAGAGGGCGAACAGGCCGGCGCCCAGGTGGTAGCGGTAGGCGGCGTCCCGGTAGACGAACCGTTCCTCCTCCAGGCTCTGGAGCAGTCGGAGCACGGTCGTCTTGTGGACGCCGAGCACCTCGGCCAGCTGGTCGAGGGAGCGCTCGCCCTCGCCGAGTTCGGCGAGCAGGCGCAGGGCGCGGGTGACGGTCTGGCTCATCGTGCTCCGCCGGGGTCGTTCGGGCTCGGGTTGGTGCTCATTGTGCCCGGGCCCGCCGGGTGTCGCGGGACCGGTCCGCGGGGACGGCCGGGCCGGTGATGCCCTCCACCGAGACCCGGGTGGCGGCCCAGTCGGCGGGCGAGGCGTCGAGCAGCGCGGCCACCACGGCGGCGGGCGGCAGTTCGGCCTGGTCGCCGTGGGCGGTCAGCGCGCAGGCGGCGCTCAGGTGGCCGAGCCGCAGCCGGCGGCGCTGGTCCAGGCCGCGGACGGTGCCGGCCAGGTAGCCGGCGGCGAAGGCGTCGCCCGCGCCGGTGGCCTCGACCACCTCGACGGCCAGGGCCGGTTCGCTCACCGACGTGCCGTCCCGCTCCAGGGCGGTGACCAGCCGGGCGGCGTCCTTGACCACCACGGTGGCCGGGGAGGCGAAGCGGCGGCGCAGCGCGACCGGCTCCCCGGTGCCGAACGCGGCCTCGGCCTCGTCGGCGCCGATCAGCAGCAGGTCGGCGGCGTCCAGCAGCGGCGGCAGGACGGCCGGGTCGCGGTCGTGCCAGAGTGCGGGGCGCCAGTTGAGGTCGAAGCTGACGGTCCGCTCCGGGCGGCGGTCGGCGAGCAGGGCGCGCAGCAGCGCCAGGCAGTCGTCGGAGAGCGCGGCGGTGATGCCGGACAGGTGCAGCAGGCGGGCGCCGGACAGCAGCCGGACGGCCGCCGGGTCGGCCAGCAGGGCGGGGGAGAGCGCGGCGGCCGCGGAGCCGCGCCGGTGGTAGTGCAGCCGGCTGCGGCCGGGGCCGAGGTCGTGGTGGTGGCCGGTGGCGCCGCCGACCTCCTTGAGGTACAGGCCGGTGGGGCGGTGCGGGTCGACGGCGACCGCCGAGACGTCCACGCCGCGGGCGGCGACCTCGGCGAGCAGCCGGCGGCCGAAGCCGTCGTCGCCGACCCGGCTGATCCAGGCGGTCGGCACGCCGAGCGCGGCCAGTGCGCCGGCCACGTTGGACTCCGCGCCGCCGACCGACAGCCGGAAGTTCTCCACGGCCTCCAGCGGGCCCGGCCGGTCCGGCAGCAGCACCGCCATGGACTCGCCCACGCACACGGCCGTCGGGGAAGGACCGGGGCGGGCCGGGCCCGGGGTGTCCTGTCGCGGCATCTGCTGGGCTCCTCCGTCTGCGGCGGCCGTTCCGTTGACCGTGATCCGGCGCCGATGCTAGAACCGTCATGCCAACATGTGCAACCCTCATTGCACATGTTGCAACACGGCAGATGGAGGAAGACGGTGGAGCAGACCTTCGCAAGCATCGGCACCGGGCCGGGCATCGACGACGGCGCGGTGGCGGCCCTCGCCGACGAGACGCTCGACTGGCGGTTCAAGGCCGCCCCGCCGGAGGCCTGGGGGCACTCCGTCCGCGACTGGCTGGCCACCGGACCCACCCTCACCGGGCTCGGCACCCCGCTGCTCACCCTGGACGGCGCCGCGCTCGACCACAACCTGCGCACCATGGCCGACTGGTGCGCCAAGGCCGGGGTCGCGCTCGTGCCGCACGGCAAGACCACCATGGCGCCCGCCCTCTGGCAGGCGCAGCTCGCCGCCGGCAGCCACGGCATCACCCTCGCCAACCTGCCGCAGGTGCGCGTCGCCCGGGCCTTCGGAGTCGAGCGGATCCTGCTCGCCAACACCCTGCTCGACCCGGCCGGACTGGCCTGGCTCGCCGCCGAACTGGCCGCCGACCCGGCGTTCGCCTTCGTCTCCTGGGTGGACTCCACCGAGAGCGTCCGGCTGATGGACGAGGCGCTGCGCGCCGCCGGGGCCCAGCGGCCCGTCGAGGTCCTGGTCGAACTCGGCGGCCCCGGCGGGCGCACCGGCGCCCGCGGCGTCGACGCGGCCGTCGAGATCGCCGCCGCCGTGCTGCGCGCCCCCACCCTGCGCCTCGCGGGCGTCGGCGGCTACGAGGGCGCGCTCGCCCACGACGCCACCGCCGACGGGCTGGCCACCGTCCGCGGCTACCTCAAGGCGCTCGCCGACCTGCACGGCCGGCTCGCCCGCGCCTACCCGGACGACGCCCGGCCGATCGTGACGGCCGGCGGCAGCGCCTACTTCGACCTGGTCGTCGAGGAACTCGCAGGCCTGCCGGAAGCCCTCGTGGTCCTGCGCTCGGGCGCGTACATCGCCCACGACGACGGCTTCTACCGGGGCATCTCGCCGCTGGTCCGGGGCGCCGGCGCCACGCCGTTCCGCAGCGCGCTGCACGGCTGGGCCCGGGTGGTGTCCCGGCCCGAGCCGCAACTGGCCCTGCTGGACGCCGGCAAGCGCGACCTGCCCTTCGACGAGGGCCTGCCCGAGCCGCAACACGTGCGCGGCGGAGCCGAGTTGACCGGCACTGCGGCCCGGATCACCGCACTCAACGACCAGCACGCCTTCCTGCGCGACGCGGGCGACCTCGCCCCGATCGGCGCGGTGCTGCGACTCGGCGTCTCCCACCCGTGCACGGCCTTCGACAAGTGGACCGCGATCCCGGTGCTCGACTCCGCCGACGCGGCCGAGCCGAAGGTCACCGGGCTGGTCAGGACGTTCTTCTGATGGCGGGCGGCAGAGCGCCCGACACCGTCTTCCGGGGCGCCACCGTCGTCGACGGCACCGGCGCGGACCGCTACCGGGCGGACGTGCGGATCACCGACGGGCTGATCACCGGGATCGGCCCCGGCCTCGACGCGCCGACGGTGGTGGACGCCGACGGGCTGGTCCTCGCCCCCGGCTTCATCGACATGCACGCCCACTCCGACCTCGCCCTGCTGCTCGAACCCGAGCACCCGGCCAAGGTCACCCAGGGCGTCACCTGCGAGGTCCTCGGCCAGGACGGCCTGTCCTACGCCCCGGTGGACGACACCACCCTGCCCGCGCTGCGCCGCCAACTGGCCGGCTGGAACGGCGATCCGGAGGCCTTCGACTGGGACTGGCGCGGCGTCGCCGGCTACCTGGACCGGATCGACCGCACCGGCGTCGCCGTCAACGCCTGCTACCTCGTCCCGCACGGCTCGCTGCGGATGCTCGCCATGGGCTGGGCCAACCGGCCGCCCACCCCGGCCGAACTCGACCGGATGCGCCAGGAGTTGGCGCAGGGCCTGCTGGACGGCGCGGTCGGCATGTCCAGCGGCCTCAGCTACACCCCCGGGATGTACGCGGACACCGCCGAACTGGTCGAGCTGTGCACCGTGGTCGCGGCCTACGGCGGCTTCCACGCCCCGCACCAACGCTCGTACGGAGAGGGCGCGTTGGAGGGCTACGCGGAAATGGTGGAGATCGCCCGGCGGACCGGCTGCGCGCTGCACCTGACCCACGCCACGATGAACTTCGGCGTCAACCGGGGCCGGGCCGGCGAACTGCTGGAACTGGTCGACCAGGCACTCGCCGACGGCGTCGACCTCACCCTGGACAGCTACCCCTACCTGCCCGGCTCCACCACCCTGGCCGCCCTGCTGCCCAGTTGGGCCACCGAGGGCGGCCCGGAAGCGACCCTCACCCGGCTCGCCGACCCGGCCGCCCGCGAGCGGATCCGGTACGAGGTGGAGGAGAAGGGCAGCGACGGCTGCCACGGCGTCGTCACCGACTGGGCGACGATCCAGATCTCCGGCGTCCGGACGGCCGAGCTGGCACGGACGGTCGGCCGGACCGTCGCCGAACTCGCCGCCGAGCAGGGCCGCAGCGGGACGGAGGTCTTCCTCGACCTGCTGCGCCGCGACGAACTGGCCACCACGATCCTCCAGCACGTCGGGCACGAGGAGAACGTCCGGGCGATCATGCGCCACCCGGCGCACACCGTCGGCAGCGACGGGCTGCTGGTCGGCGCCCGGCCGCACCCGCGCGCCTGGGGCACCTTCCCCCGCTACCTCGGCCACTACAGCCGGGAGTTGGGCGTGCTGACGCTGGAGGAGGCCATCGCCCGGATGACCGGCCGGCCCGCCGCCCGGCTCGGGCTGCACCGGCGCGGCCGGATCGCCCCCGGCCACCACGCCGACCTGGTGCTCCTCGACCCCGAGAAGGTCCGGGACGCCGCCACCTTCGAGCACCCCCGGCTGCCCGCCGAGGGCGTCCAGCACGTGTACGTCAACGGCACCGCCGTCGTCCGGCAGGGCCGCACCACGGGCGCCCGGCCCGGGCGCGCCCTGCGCCGCACCGACCGAGGAACCAGATCCCTGTGAATCCCCCCTCCGTGAATCCTCCCTCCGTGAACCCCCTCGCCGACCTGCGGGACGACCCGGTGATCGCCGTGGTCCGCGCGCCCCGCATCCCGGACGCGGCCGCGCTGTGCGCCGCGCTCGCCGACGGCGGCATCAACTGGACCGAATTCACCTACACCACACCGGAGGTGACGACGCACCTGCGGCGTGCCGCGGACGCGGGCTGGCGGGTCGGCGTGGGCACCGTGCTGACCGCCGAGCAGGCCGAGCGCGGGGTCGCGAGCGGGGCGTCCTTCCTGGTCACCCCCGGCTGCCGGCCCGAGGTGGCGCAGGCCGCCCGGGCCGCCGGGGTGCCGGTGGTGCTCGGGGCGCTCACCCCGACCGAGGTGGCCCGGGCGGTGGACCTCGGGGCCGCCGCCGTGAAGATCTTCCCGGCCCGGGCGTTCGGCCCCGGCTACTTCAAGGACCTGCGCGGCCCGTACCCGGACGTCCCGCTGGTGGCCTCCGGCGGGGTGAACGCGGGCAACGCCGCCGACTTCCTGGCGCACGGCGCGCTCGCGGTCTGCGCGGGCACGGACGTGGTGCCGCCGGACGCGGTCGCGGCGGGGGACTGGGCGGAGATCACCCGGCGGGCCCGGGCGTTCACCGCGGCGTGCGCGGTGGCCCGGGCCTGAGGGGCCGGCGGGGTGGCGGGGTGCCGGGGCGGCGGTCGGCGGACTGTCGGGACGGCCGTCGGCGGGTAGTAGGGACGGCTGGTCGGTGGGCTGTCGGGACGGCCGGGGATGGGCGAGAATCGTGCTCCCCAGCCCCGGCCCCAGCCCTGGCCCCGGCCCCAGCCCTGGCCCCGGCCCCCGGATCCGGCAGGAGGACCCACCCCCATGACCTCGCCCCGCCCCGGCCCCGACTGGCTGGCCGACGCCGTCCTGTACCAGATCTACCCGCAGAGCTTCGCGGACTCCGACGGCGACGGCATCGGCGACTTCGCCGGCATCGCCGCGCACCTCGACCACCTCGCCTGGCTCGGCGTCGACACCGTCTGGCTCAACCCCTGCTTCGCCTCCCCGTTCCGCGACGCCGGCTACGACGTCGCCGACTACCTCGCCCCGGCCCCGCGCTACGGCGGTACCGAGGACCTGGTCGTGCTGGTCGAGGCCGCCCGCCGCAAGGGCATCCGGATCCTGCTCGACCTGGTCGCCGGCCACACCTCCGACCGCCACCCCTGGTTCCTGGCCGCCGCCGAGGACCCGGCCGACCACCGGTACATCTGGTCCGACCAGCGGGTGGACGGCTTCGTCGCCTCGCCCGGCAGCCGCCCCGGCTGGTACCGGCCGAACTTCTTCGACTGCCAGCCCGCGCTCAACTTCGGCTACGCGCGCCCCAGTTCCGGTGAGCCCTGGCGCCAGCCGGTGGACGCCGAGGGCCCGCGCGCCAACCGGGCGGCCCTGCGCGACATCATGGCGCACTGGCTCGGCCTCGGCCTGGCCGGCTTCCGGGTCGACATGGCCTCCTCGCTGGTCAAGGACGACCCGGGCCTGGTGGAGACCGCCAAGCTGTGGACCGGGCTGCGGGACTGGCTGGACCGCGCCCACCCGCAGGCCGCGCTGTTCGCCGAGTGGGGCGATCCGGCGGCCGCCGTCGCGGCGGGCTTCCACGCGGACTTCTTCCTGCAGTTTGGCGGTGCCGACCGCGGCCTGCCGCTGCGCTCGCTGTGGAACAACGGCGCCGGCACGGTCGAGGAGTTCTGGCAGCAGGGCCCGTGCTACTTCGAGGCCGAGGGGCGAGGCACCCCGCAGGTGTTCCTGGAGGCCTGGCGCGCCGCCGCCGAAGCGACCGAGGGCGTCGGCCACATCGCCCTGCCCACCGCCAACCACGACTTCTCCCGGCTGGCCACCGGCCCGCGCACCGACGGGCAACTCGCCGCCGCCTTCGCGTTCCTGTTCACCTGGCCCACCCTGCCGGCCGTCTACTACGGCGACGAGATCGGCATGCGCTACCTGCCCGGACTGCCCGACGTCGAGGGCAGCGTGCTCGGCCCGCGGTACAACCGGGCCGGCTCGCGGACCCCGATGCAGTGGGAGCCCGGGCCGGCGGCGGGCTTCTCCAGCGCGCCGCCCGAGCGCCTCTACCTGCCCGTCGACCCGGACCCGGGGCGCCCGGACGTGCTCTCGCAGCGGGTCGATCCGACCTCGCTGCTGCACACCGTCCGGCGGCTGATCGCGCTGCGCCGGGCGCATCCGGGGCTGGGCGCCTCCGGCGGGGTGGAGGTCCGCCGCGCCGGGTACCCGCTGGTGTACACCCGGGCCGGACGGTACCTGGTGGCGGTGAACCCGCGCCGGGAGCCGGGGGTGGTGCGGCTGGAGCACGGCGGGGCGCGCCCGCTGGAGGTGCGGGGCGTGCGGGTGGCGGACGGGGAGCTGCGGGCGGACGGCTTCTCGTACGGCGTGTTCGAGCTGTCCTGAGCGTTCGGCCGTGGCCCCCGCTGGGGCGGGCGGCTTTCGATCGGCGTCAGATAGTTGTAAGCTACATCCATAGATGGTTGCATTTACCACCCGATGTGGGTGCACGTGACACCCTTGATGGTTGCATTTGCCACTCATCTCCACTCGACGCCACCGGAGGACGGTACGAACGCCATGAGCACACCCCAGACCCCCGCCGCAGCGCCCGCCCTGGGGCACTCGCTCAAGCACCTCGCCGTCCACCTGATCACCCCGCTGCTGATGTGCCTCGGCATGGCGCTCGCCTACCAGGGCGCCTTCCACCAGCCCGAGCCGCACCACCTGAAGGTCGCCGTGGTCGGCACCACCCCGCAGGCGCAGGGCCTGGCACAGGCGATCCAGACCAAGGCCGGGGCGGCGGTCGACGTCCGCACCCTGCCCGACCGGGCGACCGCCGAGCAGCAGCTGCGCGACCGCGACCTGGTGGGGGCCTTCCTCCCGGACGCCAGGAGCCCCGAACTGCTCGTCGCCAAGGGGAACTCGGACACCTCGGCGGTGGCCGCCACGGCGGTGTTCAGCAACGTCACCGACCGGCAGGGCGTGCCGCTGCACGTCACCGACCTCACCACCCCGGCCGAGGGCGACCCGACCGGCCAGGGCCTGTTCTTCCTGCTGGTCGCGCTGAGCATCGGCTCCTACGCCAGCGTCGCCGTGATCGGCGCGGCCGGCGCCGGGCTGAGCATCCGGATCCGGGCGCTGGTCGGCGTGGCGGTGTCGCTGGTGGTGAGCGTGATCGGGATCGTCACCGCCGGACCGGTCTTCCATGTGGTCGACCACGACCTGGCCGCGGTGTGGGCGCTCGGCTGGCTCTACTCGGCGGGCGTCGTCCTGATCGGCATCGGCCTGCACAGCTTCCTGAAGAAGTGGACCACCCTGGCCCTGATGGTGCTGTTCGTGATGCTGAACTTCACCAGCTCCGGCGGCATCTTCCGGCCCGAGCTGCAGAACGGCTTCTTCGGCGCGCTGCACGGCTTCTGGACCGGCGCCGGCTTCCTGGAGGGCGCGCGCAGCATCCTGTACTTCGACGGCGGCGCGGGCCTCGGCGGGCACGTCGTGACCCTGGTGGTCTGGCTGCTGCTGGGCGGGGCCGCACTGGTGGCCGCCGCGCTCCACGAGGAGCGCGGGCGCCGGGCGGTGGAGAGCCCGGTGGAGGCCGAGGAGGAGATGGCGGAGGCGGTCGCGGTCTGACCGCACCGCACGTGAGTACTCCATCCGGCGCTGAGGGCATCGGCACCGGGTGGGGACCGACGGGCCGGGGGGCGCGGCGGGGGGCGCCGGGGGGGCGGGGGGCGCCGCGGGGGGGGGGGGGGGGTGGCGGGGGGCCCCCCCCCCCCCCCCCCCGGGCCGGCCCCCCGGCCCCCCCGGGCCGGTTTCGCGGCTCCGGACTCATGGCTCCGGTTTCGTAACTCCGGTTCCGTGACTCCGGGTTCATGACTCCGGGCTCATGGCGCGCCTTCGGGGTGCCCGTCGTCCGGGACGCGGCCGAAGGCGGCGACGGGGATTCCTCCAGGGGTGAGGGTCATCGGGCGTCCCCGGCAGGGGTCGTCGCGTCGCCGGACGGGGCGTCACTGCGCAGGTGCGGGCGGGCCAGCAGCAGGTAGAGCCCGCCGGCCGCGAGCACCGCCACGGCCGAGAGCAGCACGAGGTAGTCGTCGTACCACGCGGCGTCCGGGGTGCGGCCCCAGCAGATGTTGACGATCGCGGCGAGCCCGTACACCAGCGCGCCGATGTTCACCGCCAGGCCCCAGCGGCCGAGCCGGAAGTCCCCGCTCGGGCGCCAGCCGCGCAGCCGGGCGCGCAGGGCGGCCAGCGCCACCATCTGGAAGGCCAGGTAGATGCCGATGCTGGAGAAGGAGATGATCTTCGTCAGGGCACCCTCGGAGAGGGCCGAGGCGCCGACGATGATCACGCCCGGCACTGCCGCCGCGAGCAGCAGCGCGTACGGCGGCACCCGCAGGCGGTCCGAGACGGTGGCGAGCAGCCGGCTGCCCACGATCATCCGGTCCCGGGCGAAGGAGTACGCCAGCCGGCTCGCCGCCGCCTGGAGGCTCAGCACGCAGGACAGGAAGGAGATCAGCACCACGCCGATCACCACCCGGGCGCCGGTGGCGCCGAACGCGTCGTGCAGCACCGAGGCCACCGGGTCCTTGTCGTCGCCGGAGACCACCGCGCCGATGTCCTGGATGGACATCACCAGCGCCAGGCTGACGCCGATCGCCGCCGCGCCGCCGACGTAGATGGTGCGCCGCATCGACTTGGGGATCTGTCGACCGGGGTTCGGCACCTCCTCGGCGACGTCGCCGCACGCCTCGAAGCCGAAGAAGAGGAAGACCGCGATCAGTCCGGCGGCCAGGAAGGCGTCGGTGTATGAGCCGCCGTCGCCCGCGCCGAAGCGGTCGAAGACCACGCCGAGGCCGTGGTAGCGGTGGGTCAGCAGCAGCCAGGCGCCGACCGCCAGGGCGCCCAGCAGCTCGGCGGCGAAGCCGAACACGGCCGCCGCCGACAGCACCTTGGTGCCGCCCAGGTTGATCACGGTGGCGAGCAGCAGCAGGCCGAGCGCGCACCAGACGGTCGTCGCGGTGCTCGGTTCGACGCCCAGCAGCGCGGCCACGTACGGGCCGGCGCCGTAGGAGACCGCCGCGATGGTGGACATCAGCGCCAGCAGGTACACCCAGCCGGTCAGCCAGCCCCAGGTGCGGCCCCAGAGCCGGCGCGCCCACGGGTACACCCCGCCCGCCACCGGGAACTGGGCGACCACCTCGCTGAACACCAGCGCCACCAGCAACTGGCCGACCCCGGCGATCAGGAAGCTCCACACCATCGGCGGGCCGGCGGTCGCGAGGGAGGAGGCGAAGAGTGTGTACACGCCGACGACCGGGGAGAGGTAGGTGAAGCCGAGGGAGAAGTTCGCCCAGAGGCTCATGTCGCGTTTGAACTCGGAGGTGTAGCCGAGGGCGGCCAGCCGAGCGGCATCGGCATCGGCATCGATGTCGGGGCCCTGAGGGGGGAGGGGGCCGGTCGGGGAGGTGGCACGTGCGCTGGCATCGGTCATGACCTGCTCCTGCTCCTGGGAACGTGGCGTGACGCGTGAGGGCTTACCGGGGGTGGTGCTCGGACCGGGATCGCGGGAAAACATACGAGATCGGGTTTCTAGCGGCAAGGGTGCGTGCCCGACCGGGAGGTACCCTGCCGGGAGCACCCAGTCCGACGGTGATCGAGGAGGGGGCCGGCGTGGCGACGATCGGGAGCACGACCCCGCTGCTCAGCGCCGTCCTCGCGCCATTGACCGACCTCGGCCGCGCCGATGCCGTGGCCCGCCGGATCACCGAGGCGATCGCCCTCGGCCTGGTCGTCGACGGGGACCAACTGCCCAGCGAGAACGACCTCGCCGACCGGCTCGGCGTCGCCAACGGCACCGTCCGCGAGGCGCTCGCCCTGCTCCGCGAGGCCGACCTGATCGAGACCCGGCGCGGCCGCAACGGCGGCAGCTTCGTCCGCACCCCCGGCGAGGGCTCCGAACGCCTCCAACTCGCCCGGCTGCGCGACCTCGCCACCGTCGACCTGCGCGACCTCGGCGACGAGGAACTGGCCGTTTCCGGGACCGCCGCCCGGCTCGCCGCCGAACGCGCCCCCGCCGATCTCGCACCCCGGCTCACCCGGCTGGTGCACGACCTGCGCGACGCCGCCGGGCCCGCCGAGCAGCGCCGCGCCGACGCCCGCTTCCACATCGAACTCGCCGTCGCCGCCCAGTCCGTGCGCCTCACCCGGCTCGCCGTACGGCTCCAGGCCGAACTCGGCCCGCTGCTCTGGCTGCCCGCACCGCACGGCCCCGACCAGGAACGGTTCGCCGAGCAGCACCGGGAGATCCTGGTCGCCGTCCTGGCCGGCGACGCGGCCGGGGCCCGGGCCGCCGCCGAGGTGCACACCGTCGCCTGCGTGCACCACCTGGTGCGGGGGCACCTCCAGCTGGCGGGCGACGGCTGATGGCTGGCGGGTGGCCGGAGGCTCGGATATGACCTGCACTCCTGGATGTATCAGCCCCGTCTTGGCGCGGGCGGCCGGGTGAAGCAACAGTCGCCGCAGACCCCGGCGCCCGGCCCCACCCGGTAGTACAGGCAGCAGCTCGTCCGTCGGAAGGCTGCGCCGCGCGGGCCGGTCCGCAGCGTCCCGGTGCCGGCCAGTGGCGGGCGTGCGAGCAGCTCCGCGACCAACGCCCGTGCGGGGACCGGCGCGTGGGAGTCCAGGACCCGCAGCGTACCGGCCAGGGCGGAGGCGGCGTTGCCCGTCAGCAGCCGGGCGGAGAGCGGGACGGCGGACCGCACCGCCGCCGCCAGCGGCTCCAACTGGCCTACCAGGACGGCCTCGTACAGCTGGTCGGCGAGCGGGAGCGGAGCGGGGAACGGAGGGGAGAGCGGGGGCTCCGGCGGCGTC
Organism: Kitasatospora sp. NPDC059817; assembly: GCF_042731835.1. NCBI lineage: Bacteria > Bacillati > Actinomycetota > Actinomycetes > Kitasatosporales > Streptomycetaceae > Kitasatospora > Kitasatospora sp. NPDC059817. The sequence goes on from NZ_JBHWIR010000034.1 coordinate 50,237, forward strand.
CAGAGGTCGAGCGGCCCCTGATCCGGGATCCGTACCCAGGCGTGCTCCAGCGTCGGGACCGTGCCCAGCAGGACGGCCGCCCCGAGGCCCACCGACCAGAAGCGGGCGGCCAGTCCGAGGTGCAGGATCGACGCGGCGACCCGGGGCTCGGCGGTGCCGAGCCGCTGCGCCACCACCCGGATCCGCCGGGCCAGCGGCGCGTCCGGCCCGGTGCCGTACAGCTCGGGCAGCGGCCGGAAGTCTGGGGGCGGCCCCGCGCCGGGCTCGGCGGGGGTGTCGAGCGCGAAGTACGGTCCGACGGCGGCGAGCCGGCCGTAGTCGGGGCGGCCGGCGTTCCCGGTGCCGTCGGCGGGGCGGTCGACGGGCATCGGGCGGGCCTCCAGGGCGTTCGGTGCGTTCGGGCGCGCGGAGGAACGGTACCGCGCCCGTCGGGGGGTGAGCGCGTTGCCGGGGCGGTGGGGGGGGGGGCGGGGGGGGCCGCGCGCCCCGGG
>NZ_JBHWIR010000035.1:0-50271 GCF_042731835.1 Kitasatospora sp. NPDC059817
ATAATTCCGGACAACGCTCGCACCCTACGTATTACCGCGGCTGCTGGCACGTAGTTAGCCGGTGCTTCTTCTGCAGGTACCGTCACTTGCGCTTCTTCCCTGCTGAAAGAGGTTTACAACCCGAAGGCCGTCATCCCTCACGCGGCGTCGCTGCATCAGGCTTTCGCCCATTGTGCAATATTCCCCACTGCTGCCTCCCGTAGGAGTCTGGGCCGTGTCTCAGTCCCAGTGTGGCCGGTCGCCCTCTCAGGCCGGCTACCCGTCGTCGCCTTGGTAGGCCATTACCCCACCAACAAGCTGATAGGCCGCGGGCTCATCCTGCACCGCCGGAGCTTTACACCAACCCCCATGCGGAGGAAGGTCATATCCGGTATTAGACCCCGTTTCCAGGGCTTGTCCCAGAGTGCAGGGCAGATTGCCCACGTGTTACTCACCCGTTCGCCACTGATCCACCCCGAAGGGCTTCACCGTTCGACTTGCATGTGTTAAGCACGCCGCCAGCGTTCGTCCTGAGCCAGGATCAAACTCTCCGTGAATGTCTACCCACAGTGCCTAATTAAAAGCACCGGGCGGCACTCGCGTTGAGCGGCACGGCAACCACCGGAATAGGGCGGTCCCGCGCACTGCGTCCTCGCTAGTGTTTTACTTCAAAAGGAATCTCCAACCCCAGAAGAATCTGAGGCCGGGGATGTCAACATATCTGGCGTTGACTTTTGGCACGCTGTTGAGTTCTCAAGGAACGGACACTTCCTTCGGACCGCCTTCCAGCGGGCCCTCCGGGCGCTTCGTTCTTTCGTGTTTCCAGCTTACCAGATGTTTTCCGCTCCGTTTCCGGCGCTTCGTTCATCCAACTCGCTGGTGTCTTCTGCGGCTTGACGCCCCGTCCGACGTTTCAAACTCTAGCCGACCCCTGCTCCGAAAAGCGAATCAGCCGCAATCCAATAAAACGAGCACGCCGAATAGGAACCAAGCCGCGACAAGACGCGACCCGACCCGACCCAGGAGGTGGTGTTTCAAGAGGATTGGCCGCCCCGGGACCGTCCGCGCCGATGCGTGTCCGGTGCTCCCTGCCGAGCGACTGGGAGACAGTACCCCCTATTCAGTGCCCGAAACAAACGCCCAGCCCGGGACCGCGCAGGTCTACCCCTGCGAGCCCCTGCCAACCGCCCCTGCCAGCCCCTCCCGACCCCTACCGACCCGCCACAACGCCCCCGGTCACGGCGTCAGGTCGCAGCACCGTTGGCAGCCGTCCGGGCGAGGCGCAGTTGTTCCTCCTCCACGATCAGCGCGGCCAGCGACTGCTCCGAGACGTCGACCGCTTCAGGAGTCGATTCGGCCACGTCGCTGCGGCGCGCGTAGTCGTCGAACAACTGGCTCTTCGCGCGAAGAATCTCCACCATCCGCTGGTCGACGCTGTCCACGGCCAGCAAGCGGTGCACCTGCACACGCCGGACCTGGCCCATGCGATGGGCTCTGGCTATCGCCTGGCTCTCCATGGTGGGCTTCACCTGGGGCTCACAGAGAATGACGACCGACGCTGCCTGGATGTTCAGTCCCACACCGCCGGCCTGGATCTGGCTCAGCAGCACCGCATGGCCCTGCACGGCGGCGAACTCGTCCACCACGTCCTGCCGTCGGACAGCGTCCAGGCCTCCGTCGATCGGGCCGAAAGCACGCTGCCCCAGGGCGTCCTGGACGACCCGCAGGACATCTCGGAAGTACGAGAAGACAACGACCTTCAACCCATTCTCCGCAGCCTCGTCGACGACCTCCATCAGCCGCAGCAGCTTTGCCGACCCTTCCGGGTCCGCGTACGCGGCACGGCGCATGGCCATGAAGTTCCCCTCGGCGACCGCCGAGCGGTAGGCGACGAGATCGGACGCCGACAGTTCCTCCCATTCGTCGACATGAACGACGTCGGGGAGCTCCGTCAGGACGTCCCGCTGGTTGCGGCGCAGGTAGGCCGGTGCCACTGCCTTGCGAAACGACGTCGGCCCTGCGGCGGCCGAACTGCTGTGGATTCCGGGCAGAAGATCAGGCTGCAGATAGCGGACCAGGTTCCGGAACTCCTCCACCCGGTTCTCCATCGGGGTGCCGGTGAGGAACAGGACACGGTCGACGCGGGCGGTCCACTCTGCCACCGCCTGCGAGCGCTTCGTGCTGTGGTTCTTGACGTAGTGGGCCTCGTCCACCACGACCATGCCGACCGTGACGTCCTCCGGGACCTCCAGGCGACGCAGTCCGTCGAAGGTCACGACGGCGACACCCCCGCTGCGGAGCCATTCGGTGCGCGCCGCTTCCCGCTCCTGGCCGTGGAATCGGAACGCCCTCAACGTGCTGCGCGACTCGATCTCCCTGATCCAGTTGATGAGGACGCTCGCCGGGCAGACGACGAGGAAGTGTGCGCTCCCGTGCGCCCGCAGATGCGCGAGCGCGGCAATCGCCTGGATCGTCTTCCCGAGGCCCATCTCATCGCCGATGATCACCCGCTTCTGGGCGAGGGCGAAGCGGGCACCGAACGCCTGGTAACCACGGAGCGGGACCGTGCACCGGGTGTCGTCCAGCGGCTCGGCCCGGACCCGGTCCGACAGGCTCTCCGGGAGGAAGCCCTCGGAGGCGGTGAGCCCGTCGGAGCCGGATCCGGCGAACTCGCCCAGGACGCCGTAGAACTCGGCCGAGCGGACTTCGAACTCCGCCCAGGCCTCGATGTCCGTGGCCGGTGGGCGGAGGAGGTCCACCGAGGCCTGGGCGAAGAGCATGGACGTTCCTCGGCCCTCCGTCTCCGCGAGCAGGGCGTCCAACCGGTCGACCGCGGCGAACGCCTCCTGTCGGCGCTGCCGCCCGGCGAACAGGCCTCTCACAACGCCCCGGGCCGGCTGGGCGGCGGCGATCAGGGCGGCGGCCTCGCCGGCGACACGCTCCGCCAGCTCCCTGGCCCGTCTCGCATCGGGCCCGGCGGCGACCAGCCGTTGGAGTGCGACGACCAGCGCGGTGCCCGCCGCGTCCTGGTGGTCGACGTCCAGCCGGATCGCCACGGCCTGCTCCGCTGCCCGAGCGATCTGCCCGGCGGCGGCGATGGCCTGGAGAGCGCTCTGGGCTCCGATTCCGGGCAGCAGTTGGAGCGTGTAGGGCGTGGCGTCCACCACCTGCCGCACGGTCCTGATCCCGGCGGCCTCCAACGCGCCGACGCGCAGACGCCCCTCGGTGACGTCCTTCAGCCGGGCCACCGGAATGGCGTCCAGTTCGTCGCGGACCAGCTGGCCCCGCAGACCGGCCGCGGCCTGGCGCACGTGCTCGACAGCACCCTGGTGATCGTCGACGACCGCGCGGGCGACCGCATGGAGCCGCTCCCCGTCCGCCAGCACGACCTTGGGCTTCCGGACGGCGCGCTGCCTCTCTCCCACCTACGGCTCCTGTCCCGACTCGACCCTGCGGCACCCTCTCCGGGCGTCCACATGATTCCATCCAGGCACCGCCGACCGCCCCGGATTCCCGACCACTCCCCCGGCCGCCCGACGGCCCGGCGGAGTCTCCGGGCCGGGGGCGCCCGGGCGTCCGTCTCGATCGACGGCGGTCACCCGGCCGTCAGCCGGCGGTCACAGCGCTGCCAGGGCTGCCTCCAGGTCGTCCAGGCCCAGGGAACCCTGCCGCAGGGCCTTCATGTGCCAGTGCTTGAGGTCGAAGTCGGAGCCCAGCCGGCGGCGGGCCGCCTCGCGGCCGGCCAGCCAGGCGCGCTCGCCGAGTTTGTAGCCGATGGCCTGGCCGGGCCAGCCGAGGTAGCGGACGATCTCACTGTGCAGGTGGGCGGGCGCCAGACCGACGTAGTCGGCCATGAAGGCGGTGGCCAGCTCCGGGGTCCAGCGCTCGCCCGGGTGGAACGGGGAGCCCGCCGGAATGACGCTCTCCAGGTGCATGCCGAGGTCGACGATGACGCGGGCGACGCGCATCATCTGCTTGCCAAGGTAGCCGAGGCGGCGTCCGGGATCGGTGAGGAAGCCGAGCTCGTCCATCAGCCGCTCCGCGTACAGGGCCCAGCCCTCCACGTTGGCGCTGATCTTGCCGAGGGTGACCTGGTAGCGGGACAGCTGCTCCGCCGCCGCGGTCCAGGAGGCGAGCTGCAGATGGTGCCCGGGGACGCCCTCGTGGTACCAGGTGCTGACCAGGCGCCAGGTGCGGAACCGCTCCTGCGCGTCGCCGTTGGCCGGCGGGAGGAAGGTCCGGCCCGGGCGGGCGAAGTCGAGGCTCGGTCCGCTGTAGTACGGCGCGGCGGCGCTGCCGGCCGGGGCGATCCTGGTCTCGACCCGGCGCAGCGGGCCGGTGATGTCGAAGTGGCGCCCGTCGAGTGCCTCGATCGCGTCGTCCGTGATCTGCTGCAGCCAGCCGCGCATCTGCTCGGCGCCGTGCACGGTGTGTCCGTGCTCGTCCAGGTGGGCCCGGGCTTCCCGGACGGTGGCGCCGGGCAGCACCCGTTCGGCCTCTGTGCGCAGCTCGGCCCAGACCCGGTGGAACTCCTCCCAGGCCCAGTCGTAGGTCTCGTCCAGGTCCAGGTCGGCGCCGGTGTACCGGCGGGCCCCGAGCAGGTAGCGCTCGCGGCCGACGGCGTCCGGCGTGCCTTCCGCAGCGGACCGGTAGCTGTCGCGGAGCCAGTCCCGGAACGCGGCCACAGCGGCGGTCGCCTCGTTCGCGGCGGTGTCCAGTTCGGGGCGGAGCCGCTGCGGCGCGGGGGCGACGAACTCGGCGAACCAGCCGGGGCCCCCGGCCGTCTCGCCGGTCCACGCGGTGAGCTGCGCGCACAGCACGTCGGCCTGGCGGGGCGCGGCGAGCAGTTTGCGGGCGACGCCCTCCGCCAGCGTGGCGCGGTAACCGTCCAGCGCGGCGGGCAGGTTGCGCAGTCGGCCCAGGACCGGGGCCCAGTCGTCGTCGGTGGCGGTGGGCATCATCGTGAAGATGCCCCGGAGCTGGTGCACCGGCGTGTGCAGGTTCCGCACGGCGCGGAAGTTCTCGCCGGCCTCGTGCACCCGCACCTCGGCGTGGAGCCGCTCGCGCAGCAGCCGCGCGCACACGAGCTCCGCCGGATCCCCGTCGGGCCCGGCCTCGGGGACGGCCTCGGGGACGGCGTCCAGACGCGCCAGCGCCTCCCGCGCGAGCCGGACCGTCTCCTCGACGCCGTCCGGCGACAGGTCGGGCATCCGGTCGTCGCCCGGAGCCAGGCCCAGGGACGTGGAGGTGACGGGATCGTGTGCGGCGATCCGGGCCACGTAGTCGTCGGCGATCTGTCGTGGAGTCATCGTCAGCTCCTTCGGTCGGCGATCGGTCGCGGTACCAGGCGTAGGAGGCCTTCGGGGTGCGCCGCTGCGCCACGAAGTCGCTACGCCGCGAAGTCACTGCGCCACGAAGTCACCGCGCCGCGAAGTCGCTGCGCCGCGACGTCGACGTGGACGATTCCGGAGCGCCGGCGGAAGGCCTCAGGCCGTCGAACACGTCGTGATTGTAGCCAGGGTCCGCCCTCCCGCCCCGGACGGCCGCCAAGTCCGCACCGCAGCACACGGGTTGGGCCACGACCGGGCGCGACGAGCCGGCCGCCCCCTCCGGTGCGCAGTGGCGCTGATCACAGCAGGTTTCGCGCAGTCGGCGAAATGCGGGGGCCACCCAGGTTGTTTGCACAGGCAACCAATTCCGCCCCGGCGCACACCACCGGCACCCCCGAGGGATCCCATGACCGTCACCGAGCCCGCAGCCTCCCGCGCGGCCGAAATCCTGTCCCGGCCCGTCACGCTCAACGGGCTGACCGTTCCCAACCGCATCGCGATGGCGCCGATGACGCGCAGGTTCTCCCCGGGCGGCGTGCCCGGCGAGGACGTGCGCTCGTACTACGCCCGCCGGGCCGCCGCGGGCGTCGGCCTGATCATCACCGAGGGGACGTACGTCGGCCACGAGTCCGCCGGCCAGAGTGACGACATCCCGCGCTTCCACGGCGAGGAACAGCTGGCCGGGTGGGCCCGCGTCGCCGAGGACGTCCACGCGGCGGGCGGCACCATCGTGCCGCAGCTCTGGCACATCGGCATGGTGCGCCAGCAGGGCGACCCGCCGTTCGCCGACGCGCCCGCCGTCGGCCCGTCCGGGATCCGCCTGGACGGCACCGAGGGAACGGGCCGGGCGATGACCCGGACCGATCTGGACGCCGTCATCGGCGCGTTCGCCGAGGCCGCCACGGCCGCCGAGCGGATCGGCTTCGACGGCGTCGAGCTGCACGGCGCCCACGGCTACCTGCTCGACCAGTTCCTGTGGGCGGGCACCAACCGCCGCACCGACGCCTACGGCGGCGACCCGGTGGCCCGGACGAAGTTCACGGCCGAGCTCGTCGCCGCGGTGCGAGCGGCCGTCTCCCCGGAGTTCCCGGTGATCTTCCGCTACTCGCAGTGGAAGTCCGAGAACTACGAGGCCCGCCTCGCCGAGACCCCCGAGGAGCTGGAGGCGATCCTCACCCCGCTCGCCGAGGCCGGCGTCGACGCCTTCCACGCCTCGACCCGCCGCTACTGGATCCCCGAGTTCGACGGCTCGGACCTCAACCTGGCCGGCTGGACCAAGAAGCTCACCGGCCGCCCCACCATCACCGTCGGCTCGGTCGGCCTCGACGGCGACTTCGTCGGCGCCTTCAGGGGCGAGGGCTCCCCGGTCCAGGCCATCGACAACCTGCTCGACCGGCTGGAGCGCGACGAGTTCGACCTGGTCGCCGTCGGCCGCGCCCTCCTCCAGGACCCGCAGTGGGCCGCCAAGGTCCTCTCCGGCCGCCACGCCGACCTGCGCCCCTACGACGCCGACGCGCTCCGCACCCTCAGCTGACCACCACCCCCGAGGACCCGGCCGCGCGGCAGGTACAGCGGCAAGTACGGCGGGGCCGGGTCCCTTCGGACTCCCGCAGGACCGCTCCGGCAGAACGATGTGTCAACAAGCTTGCGTGAGCGGTGATTCCGGACGAAGTCGACACGGACGAGGCCGTGACGCCGGTGGTGGCCCTCGGCCTGCTGCCCCCACTGCCCTGCACAGTGGCCCGTACGGCCTTATGGTGAAGAAAGGCCCCCCGGATGGACCCCTGAGCAGCCTGCCGACGTACGGCGACGACTTCCCGGAGGAGCGCCGATCATCTTCCCGGAGGAGCGCTGATCATGAGTACCTATCGAGTGGCACAGGCGACCGCCCCGGGCGGTGCGCTCCACCCGGCCGAGCGAGAGGTGCCGCAGCCAGGACCCGGCCACGTGAGGATCGCCGTGGAGGCGTGCGGCGTCTGCCACTCCGACACACTCTTCGTGAACGCGGCGCTACCGGGCGTGTCGTTCCCCGTGGTGCCCGGACACGAGATCGCCGGGCACATCGAGGAGTTCGGCGAGGGCACTCGGGACCGTGGATGGCAGATCGGCGACCGGGTGGCGGTCGGCTGGTTCGGCGGCAGCTGCGGCCACTGCAAGCCGTGCCGCCAGGGCGACTTCATCGTGTGCCGGAACCTGAAGGTCCCGGGATGGGCGTATGACGGGGGCTTCGCCGAGAAGGTGATCGCGCCCGCCGACGCACTGGCCCGGATCCCCGACGAACTGGCGGCGGGCGATGCCGGGCCGATGGCCTGCGCGGGCGTGACCACGTACAACGGGCTGCGGCGCAGCGCCGCACGGCCCGGCGATCTGGTCGCAGTGCTCGGGCTCGGCGGGCTCGGGCACCTCGGGGTTCAGTACGCGGTCGCGATGGGCTTCGAGACGGTGGCGATCGCCCGGGGAGCCGAGAAGGCCGGCTTCGCCGAGCAACTGGGCGCCCACCACTACGTCGACAGCACCGCCGGCACCCCGGTCGCCGAGGCGCTGCAGTCCTTCGGCGGCGCCAGGGCCGTGCTGGCCACTGCCGGGAACTCCGAGGCCATCGCGTCCACGCTGGACGGCCTGGCCCCGCGCGGGGAGCTGGTGGTGATCGGGGCGGATGCCGCTCCGATGGCGATCAGTCCGGCCGGACTGCTCATGGGTGCCAACGTCGTCCGGGGCCACCCGTCCGGCACCGCGCAGGACGTGGAGGACACGATGGCGTTCAGCGCCCTGCACGGCATCCGCCCGATGACCGAGACCGTGCCGCTGGACCACGCCGAGGAGGCGTACCAGAAGATGCTCGCCGGGAAGGCCCGCTTCCGGATGGTGCTCACCACCGGCTGACCCGGATCGGCCACGCCCCCCTGGCTAGGCGGTCCCACTACGGGCCTCCCCCGGCTACTCGATCATGGGCCAGGCCATCGAGGCGCTCGGCTGCAGCGACTGCTCGGCCCAGATGATCTTGCCCCAGGGGGTGTAGCGCACGCCCCAGCGTTCGGTGAGCCGGGCGACGAGGAACAGGCCGCGGCCACCCTCGTCCTCGGCGGCCGCGTAGCGCAGGTGCGGGGCGGTGCTGCTGGTGTCGGCGACCTCGCAGATCAGCGTGCGGTCGTACAGCAGCCGCACCTTGATCGGTTCGGTCCCGTGGCGAATGGCATTGGTCACCAGCTCGCTGAGCACCAGTTCGGTGACGAATACGGCCTCCTCAAGGCCCCACTCGGTGAGCTGCCGGGTCGCCTCGGCCCGCGCCCGGCCCACGGCCTCGGGGGTCGCGGCCACTTCCCACTCGCTGGTCCGATCGGGTGCCAGCACCTGGGTGCGGGCGACGAGCAGGGCGATGTCGTCGGTCTGGCGGACGGGCAGCAGGGCGTCGAGCACGGCGTCGCAGACCTCCTGGGGCGACCGGTCGGCGCGGCCCAGGGTGGCGGTGAGGACGTCCAGGCCGACACCGATGTCGCGGGTGCGGTCCTCGATGAGGCCGTCGGTGTAGAGGACCAGGTTGCTGCCCTGGGGCACCCGTACCTCCGTGGCCTCGAAGGGCATCCCGCCCAGGCCGAGCGGCGGACCGGCGGGAAGGCTGAGGACCTCCACCGTGCCGTCCGGGTGGACGAGGGCGGGCGGCGGGTGGCCCGCCCGGGCCAGGGCGCAGGTGGCGGTGGTGGGGTCGTAGATGGCGTAGAGGCAGGTGGCGCCGGTGATCGCGAGCTCGCCCTCGGCTGCCGCCGTCTCCTGGTCGATGTGGGCGACCAGTTCGTCCAGGTGCCCGAGGAGCTCGTCCGGCGGCAGGTCGAGGGTGGAGAAGTTCTGGACCGCGGTGCGCAGGCGGCCCATGGTCGCGGCCGCGTGCAGGCCGTGGCCGACCACGTCCCCGACGACGAGCGCGACCCGGGTGCCCGACAGCGGGATGACGTCGAACCAGTCGCCGCCGACCCCCGCCTGGGCGGGGAGGTAGCGGTAGGCGATGTCGAGGGCGCTCTGCTCGGGCAGCGCGCGCGGCAACAGGCTGTGCTGAAGGGTGACGGCCATCATGTGCTCGCGCGTGTAGCGGCGGGCGTTGTCGATGGACACGGCGGCCCGGGCGGCCAGCTCCTCGGCCAGGGACAGGTCCTCCTCCTCGAAGGGACCTCGGTCACGGCTGCGCCAGAAGCAGGCGATGCCCATCAGCACACCCCGTGCCGACAGCGGAACGGCGATCAGCGATGCCAGGCCGAACTCCAGCACCGCCTGCGTACGCTCGGTGTCCTGCATGCGCCAGCCGGCGTCGGTCGCCAGCTCGGTGACCAGCGTGGGACGCCCCCCGACGAAGCCCGCCGCCTGCGGGGTGCCCCGGTCCCACCTGACCAGCTCCCCTCGGGGGTACAGCGGCGAATCGTCCCGGGCGCCCGCGACCGCCACCCGCCGCAGCTCCACCGGGGCATCGGCCACCAGGACCCGTGGTTCCTCGCCGTCCAGGACCGCTTCGGCGAGGTCGACAGTGGCGTAGTCGCAGAATTCGTGGGCGGCCGTCCGGACGAGCTCCTCCGCGGTGCGCCGGACGTCCAGGGTCGTGCCGATGGCCAGGCTCGCTTCGTACAGCAGCCTGAGCCGGCTGCGGGCGACCTCCGCCCTCCCCGCGAGGGCGCGCAGTTCGGTGGAGTCGCGCAGGGTGGTGACGCTGCCCGACGGTCCTCCCCCGCTGTCGGTGGGGCGGCTGTTGACGGCCAGCAGGCGGTCTCCGACGGGGAGTACCTCGTCGGTGACCGCACGGTCGGAGAGCAGCAGTTCGGCCGTGCGGGGGGCGAGGCCGAGGTCGGCGACGGTGCACCCCTCCACGTCGGGCGGCAGGTCGAGCAGGCGGCGCGCCTCGTCGTTGGCGAGCAGGACCCGGCCGTCGCCGCTGACGATGGCCACGCCCTCGCGCACCGCGTGCAGCACCGCGTCGTGGTGCTCGTACATCCGGGTCATCTCTTCCGGCCCCAGGCCGCGCGTCTGCCGCAGCAGACGCCTGCCCACCAGCGCCGTGCCGGCCGTGGCCAGGCCCAGCGCCAAGGCGCCGACGCCCAGGACGACCGGCAGCTGGCGGTTGAACGCGCTGCTCACGTTGGAGACCTTCATCCCGGACGAGACGATGCCCACGACCGCCCCGTGGGAGTCCTCCACCGGGACGACCACCTGGTACTCGGAGCCGAGTGGGCCGTTCACGTCCTCGACGGTGACCTGGCCGTGCAACGACGGCCCGATGGTGCCGATGAACATCTTGCCGATCAGCTCCGGATCGGGGTGGGTGTAGCGGATGCCGTTGCGGTCGGTCACCACGATGAAGTCGACCCCGGCAGCCGTGCGGGCCGCTTCGGTCAGCGGCTGGAGCACCGCGCTGGGGTCGGGGCCCTGCATCGTCGCCACCAGACCGGGACCGTGGGCGAACGCCTGGGCCGCGGCGAGCGTGCGGCCGTGCGCCGCTTCGAACCGGTCGCTGCGGGACTGGACCAGCAGCACGACGACGGCCGTCACCACGAGCAACAGCACGATCAGCACCTGCAGGACGAACATCTGACCGGCGACACTCCGGATGCTCATCACCGACCACAGGCGATGCGCCGACTGCTCCCGCGGGGCTGAGCGTGGGTGTCGCCGCTCACGACGGCTACCCGATCGACGCAGGGGCAGCCAGGAGGAGCGGCCCGTGTCTCTGGCCATACACCCATGATCCACCGCACCCCGGTCACGAGCGGGCCACACTACGCTGATGGGGGCGAAGCGCAGGTGGCAGCGTGTCCCGCCGCAGCGCCGAACGGCTCACCCGCCCCGCGGCCGGCCGGCCCTCACCGTTCCTCTCCTCCCTCTCCTCTCGTCTCCTCCACGACCGAACAGTCCTCGGCGCGGATGTCAGGCGGGGGACGGGGAGGTGTGGAACTGGCGGGTGAGGTAGTTGGACCAGGTCTGGTGAAAGGTGGTGGCGAGCCGGGAGTGGGGGGCGATGAGGTCGAAGGCGTGGTAGGCGCCGGGGTAGAGGTGGAATTCGACCGGGACGCCGTGGGCCCGCAGGCGGGTGGCGTAGTCGAGGTTCTCGTCGCGGAAGCAGTCGAGGTCGCCGACGGTGATGAAGGTGGGCGGCAGGGCGCTGAGGTCGGTGGTGCGGGAGGGGGCGGAGTAGGGGCAGACGTCGTCGGTGCCGGCGCGGTCGCCCAGGATCGCCTGCCAGGCGAGGAGGTTGGTCGAGCGGTCCCAGATGCCGATGTCGGTGATCTCGTGGCTCGATGCGGTGCGGTTGCGGTCGTCGAGCATCGGATACGTGAGTGATTGGAACAGGGGTGTCACGCCACCGCGGTCGCGGATCAGGAGGGTCGTGGCCGCCGCGACGCCTCCGCCGCCGCTCTGGCCCGCGATGCCGATGCGGGCGCCGTCCAGGCCCAGCGCGTCCGCCTCGCGGCCGAGCCACTGGTAGGCGGTGAAGCCGTCCTCGGCGGCGCCGGGAGCGGGTGTCTCGGGGGCGAGCCGGTAGTCGACCACGGCGACGGCGCAGCCGAGGCTCGCGCCCAGCCGGGTGAGCCACGGGTCGTCCTGGGCGGCGAAGCCGAGGACCTGTCCGCCGCCGTGGAACCAGAGCAGGACCGGCAGAGGTCCGGGCGCTCCGGTGGGGCGCAGAAGGCGGATCGGTACGTCGGGGCCGTCCGTTCGGCGCACGAGGTACGTCTCGATGGTGACCGACGGATCGCCTGGCTGGGCGTCGGCGGCGGCCTCGGCCTCGGCGCGGAACGCCGCGCGCGTTGCGGCGAGGTCCGTCAGGTCGAACGCGCCGTTGGGGGTCATGGGGACCGCGTCGAGGGCCAGGCTCAGTTCCTGGTCCATCAGTTGACGGGATGCGGGCATGGCCGTTCCTGCTTTCGGGGGGAGGTGTTTCGAGGGGGCCGGGGGGAGACGCTTCAGGGGCGGAACGAGTCGATGACGACCACGCCGGTGGGTCCGTACGTCTCCAGGGACTCCAGGACCTCGCTCGCCTCGTGGAGGCCGACGGTGCGCGAGACGATGCGGCCGGGGTCGAGGCGGCCGGCGGCGATCATGTTCAGCATCGTGCCGAAGCGCTGGCCCTGCATGCCGAAGGCGCTCAGGAACTCCAGCTCCTTGACCATCATGACGTCGACCGGCAGCGCGACGTCCCCCTGTTCCGCAGCGGTGGTGTGTCCGAGCTGCAGGTGGCGGCCGCGAGTGCGCAGGGAGAGGACGGAGTTGCGGCAGGCGGCGGCGATGCCCACGGCGTCGACCGACACGTGGGCACCGCCGCCGGTGAGGGTCTTCACCGCTTCGGCGGGGTCATCGGTCGCCGCGTTGACGGTGTGGACGGCGCCGAGCGCGCGGGCGGCGTCCAGCTTGTCGTCCGTGATGTCGATCGCGATGACGTTGGCGCCCGTCGCCGCGGCGATCTCGACCGTCGACAGTCCCATGCCGCCCCCGGCGCCGTACACCGCGACCCATTCGCCGCCGCGGACCTTCGCCTGGTCGACGACGCCGTGGAAGGCGGTCATGTAGCGGCAGGCCAGCGCGGCGACGTCCACGAAGCCGACGCCCTCCGGTACTTCGACCAGGTTGACGTCGGCGAAGCGGACCATGACGTACTCGGCGAAGGCGCCCCAGTAGGACACCCCGGGTACGAGCGAGTCCACGTGCTCGCAGACGTGCTGATTGCCGCTGCGGCACATCTCGCACGCGCCCTCGCCGGGGTTCATCGGGAAGATGACGCGGTCGCCCTCCTTCCACCCCCGTACCTCGCGGCCGACCTCCACGACGGTGCCGGCGAACTCGTGGCCGAGGACGAACGGGGCCTCGACACGCGGCCCGCCCGTCCAGAACTCCCCGGCCCACAGGGCCCAGTCGGTCCGGCAGATCCCGTTCGCCCCGACGCGCACGATCGCGCCGTCCGGCGGGCAGGAGGGATCGGGCACCTCGCGGATGACGAGCGGCTTGTGGAGTTCCTCGATGACTGCGGCGCGCATGGCGCGGCCTCCTCGTGCTTGGAGTCGACGGGAGCGGGGAGCAACCGCCTAAAGTCCACCGGTTTAAGTGGTGGACTTGGAAGCTAGCCGCTTGCCCGGAATCATGTCAACCGCATAAAGTGGTGGACATGGACGACAGGGACGACAGCCGCGAGGGGCGCCAGCGCGCCAAGGCCGACTTCCGCTTCGACGACGCGCGGCTGTGCTTCGCCTTCGCCGGCACCCTGGCCGACCGCGGCGCGGACACGCCCTTCGAACGGCTCGCCCGGCCTGAGGACTTGAGCCGCTGGGCCGTCGAAAGCGACTGCACGACAGCGCCGCCGCCCTGCACCGAGGCCGACCTCGGCCGCGCCAGGCAACTGCGTGAGGCGATCCAGCGGACCGGCCGCGCCCTGGCGGACGCCACGCCGCCCTCGCCCGAGGACATCGCGCTCGTCAACCGCGCCGCCGCCGAGCCCCCCTCGACACCCGAACTCGCCCCCGACGCGACCACCGTGCGCTGGCACGGCGACGCGCTCGCGGCGGTGCTCTCGATGGTCGCCCGGGATCTGATCGCCCTCTGCGCATCGGAACACCGCACCCGCGTCCGCATCTGCGGGAACCCCGACTGCGGCGCCCCCTTCGTCGACACCTCCCGCGCGGGCGCCCGCCGCTGGTGCTCGATGAAGACCTGCGGCGCCCTCGTCAAAAAGCGCGCCTACCGGGCCAGGCAACAGACACCCGCCGACGGCCCCCGGTAGCGCATCGCCGCGCGCGGCGAAATCGGCACCTACTCCTACCAGGTCCACGGAGCAGGCTGCCTCTTCATCAGCGACAACGGCACCCGAGATCGACGTGGACTTCGCAGCCGACGACAGGGAGATCTTCGATTTCTGGCGGCTGCGCCGCTATGGCCGGAGTTTGCCCGCGCCTCACGACCCCACGGAGCAGGACCTGCGGTCCGCAGTGGAGTCGCTGAAGTCACCGCTGGTCGAGGTGCGGCCAGGGTGGTTCAGCGTGGCCGAGGTCAAGACTTCAGCGTGAGACCGGCGCGGTCGACGACGAGCCCGCCATTCAGCGACTGATCACGAGGTCGTAGGTCGCGGGGCCACGAACCCCCGTGCTCGCGATTGCTTCGGATTCCTGGGGTATCGCTCTCACTACTGGCTCGTTCTGAGCAGGTGTTCGGGCCGCGGTACACGCGGACGGATCATGCGGCCGACCGCGCTGACGTCGAGAGTCAGGAGGGCCCGGCCTCTTCTGTCCCCGCCATCCCGCTCGCCTCTGCGATTCCCTCGACCGTCGCGCGGTCGCTCGCCCGCCGGCCCTCAGCGGCGTCAAGCCGGTCGCGCATTTCCCGCAGTCGGGCCGGGTCGGAGGCGACCTCCAGCGGTACGAGCGACATGACCTCCTTGGCCCACTCCCCGTCGCCGAGGTCGGCCACCACACGGTCGGCGCGGTCCTCGTGTCCGGGTGTCAGGGCGCCGATCAGGCCGAGGAGAACGAGCAGTTCGCGCTGCACCGCAGGTGTGAACAGCTCCCGCTCCTCGTCGTCCAGCTTCACCGCGATCCGCCCACCGCCGAGCTCGGCATAGCCGCGCAGGACGTCCATCAGAAGCTTGAACTGCCGCTCGGGCATCAGGACCTGGAGCGACTCGACGTAGAGCTTCAGTCGCAGCGCCGGCAGTTCCGAGGGGTTCGCATCGCCGTCCTCGTGCTCGCTGTCCGCCATCCGGGCCCTCCCTGGTGTGTCGGTCGACCGGCATCCTCACCGTTCGTAGTCACCCGATGGCACGGATGGTGAAGACAAGTGACGGCGCCCGGAGGCGGGCGGAGTTCCCATTGCCGTCAAGGATCAGACGATACTCGGAGCCGGGACGGGCGCGATCGACGGGCCGGGGGCCGCCGCGGCCCCCGGCCGAACCGCTGGCGAAGACCGTCCGACCTATCGGACACCCTGTCATCACCGCCGAGCGCGGGGTACTCGGCTACGGGTTCGCATTTCGCCAGTCGCTTCCTTCCCGGTCGCGATCCTGACTCGCACCCCTCGCGCAGCTCGCAACTAACGTCCAAATTTCACATGATGACTGGCAATCAGATCGCGGTACCAGGTGCAGGAGGCCTTCGGGGTGCGCTTCTGCGTCTCGAAGTCGACGTGGATGAGGCCGAAGCGCTGGTGGTAGCCCTCAGCCCATCGAACAGGCTGTCATTATAGGGAGACCGTAACTACCAGTCACGGCCTTTCCCAACTCGGCCATCTCGCAGGAAAGTTACCGACCCCTACCTTGCATTCTGCGCCCGGTGGGCGGCGATCAGGTTGCGGTACCAGGCAAAGGAGGCCTTCGGTGTACGCCGCTGCGTTTCGAAGTCGACGTGGACGAGTCCGAACCGCTGGCTGAACAGCCCCTCTGCCCATTCGAAGTTGTCGAGGAGGGACCAGGTGTAGTAGCCGCGGATGTCGATTCCCTCAGCGGCGGCTTGGGCGAGGGCGTCGAGGTGGGCGGCCATGAAGTCGATGCGGGGCTGGTCGGGGACGGTCTCCTCGGTGACGGAGCAGCCGTTCTCCGTGATGGTGATCGGTGGAAGGGCCTTGCCGTAGGTGTCCCGCAGGCCGAGGAGGAGTTGGTGGAGGGCGTCGGGGACGACGGGCCAGCCGAAGGCGGTGTGGGGGACGTCGGGGATGTCGACGAAGTCGAAGGGGAGGCCCGGTTCGGTGGGGGCGGCGATGCGGGTGGGGTTGTAGAAGTTGAGGCCGAGGCCGTCGAGGCCGGGGGCGGCGATGAGGTCGGTGTCGCCGGGGTGGAGGGCGCCGTAGAGGTCGTCGGGGACGCCGAGGGCGGAGAGGTCGGGGTAGTGGCCGAGGAGGACGGGGTCGGTGAACAGGCGGTTGTGCAGGGCGTCGTAGGCCTCGGCGGCGGCCGTGTCGGCGGGCGAGGCGGAGGCGGGCTCGACCGGGGTGAGGTTGTTGGAGAGCATCACCTCCAGGCCGCGGTCGTGGAGCAGGGACGCGGCCAGGCCGTGGGCGAGGAGTTGGTGGTGGGCGGCCGGGAGGGCCTCCAGCATCAGGGTGCGGCCGGGGGCGTGGGTGCCGAGGGCGTAGCCGAAGACGGTGTGGACGAAGGGCTCGTTGAGGGTGATCCAGGCGGGGACGCGGTCGCCGAGGCGGTCGGCCATGACGGTGGCGTACTCGGCGAAGCGGTACGCGGTGTCGCGGTTCAGCCAGCCGCCGTTGTCTTCCAGGCCTTGCGGGAGGTCCCAGTGGAAGAGGGTGGGCAGCGGGGTGATGCCGGCGTCAAGGAGGGCGTCCACCAGGCGGTCGTAGAAGGCGAGTCCGGCGGGGTTGACGGTGCCCGCGCCGGTGGGGAGCACGCGGGGCCAGGAGATGGAGAAGCGGTAGCCGTCCAGCCCGAGGTCCTTCATCAGCGCGATGTCCTCGGGGTACCGGTGGTAGTGGTCGCAGGCCACCGCACCCGTGTGGCCGTCGCGGACGGCGCCGGGGCGGGCGGCGAAGGTGTCCCAGACGGAGGGCCCGCGGCCGTCTTCGGTCACCGCCCCCTCGATCTGGTAGGCGGCGGTGGCGGCGCCCCAGCGGAACCCCGTCGGCAGGTCGTAGCGGTCCGGCATGACTGCCTCCTGACATGAACGTGAGGGGAACTCATGTTACTGGCGCGACACCGAAACGCCAGGGGCAACCGGCCACCACCACAAGGGAACAGCCGCCACCCGCACGCCCCGACCGTCCGCGCGCCATCCCACCGGGCCCCGTCCGGTGGCCGACCGCCGGGGAGGGGGGTTGCATGGGGTGACCGGGCCCCAGCGATTCGGGAGGCTACCGTGTACGAGATGTGGGCCGAGCACGACCCGGCGGTGTCACCGCCGGCCGTGGTGTGGCACGTGGTGACGAAGAACGACTCGTCGACGTCCCTGTGCGGACGCTTCCTCGAACCCGCCCAGCGCGTCGCGCCGGCTGCGGGCGTCGAGGAGTCGGCGGGCCCGGACCGTTACTGCGATCCATGCCTGATCACCGTTCGCGAGGCGATGGCCGCGGCCGCCCGGTGACCGAAGCCGTCAGGTCGCCCTGGGGTCCACCTGAGGACGGACCCCAGGCCTGTCCGACCGATCTTGGTGGGACAGGACCTGGGCGTTCGAGGGCGGCGTCGACGGCAACGGCGTGAACAGGAGTGCGGGAACGGGAGGTTGGGCGGTTCCGGCCGTCCGGGCCGGTCAGTAGGGCCCGGCCAGCGCGGCCACCCCCGGGAAGCGGGCGATCGCCTGGCCGGCGGTCGGCGGGTGGGCGCGCCGGGGTCGCAGTGCGCCGAGGGCCACCGCGGGTCTGGCCAGCCGGGCGGGTCTCGCGGCGAGGGAGAACACCTCGAAGTAGGCGGCCGAGACGGCGGGGTCGGTGAGGGCTGCGCCCAGCACCCGGCGGGTGTACCAGCGGGTGAACACGGCGGCGGGCCCGGCGGCGGTGGCGGGGTGGCTCGACAGCGCGTCCGGGAAGCCCTCGTCCTGGTCCTTGGCCATGTCCCAGGGCGTGTCGACGACCCTGGCGATCCGCCGCTGGATCAGTGCGCTCACCCCCGGGTGCAGGCCTTCGCTGTCGACGGCGGCGCGGATGGCGGCGGCACACTGGGCGGCGACCGTCATGCCGTGCCCGTACACCGGGTTCAGCGCCGCCACCGCGTCGCCGGTGGCGGCGAACCCGGCCAACTGGCCGCCCTCGTAGCACTCGTAGCGGCGCCGGCGGTTCAGCGTCCCGTGGCAGGTGCGGATCGGGCCGAGCGGGCGGGCGGCGCGGGCGAGGTCGTGGACGACCGGGTGGTCCAGCGCCTTCAGGAAGTCGTGGAACTCCCGCTCGCCCCGCGCGGGTTCGCCGCCACGGGTGCCGGAGAGCGTGACGATCCAACGCCCGTCCTCGATCGGGATGATGGTGGCGCCCCGACCGGGCCGGCCGCGCCCCGGGACGGGCACGATGCTCACCACCGGGAAGCCCTCGTTTCCGCCCGGCGTCTCGAACACCCGGGCGGCGTAGGCGAGTCCGGCGTCCACCGTCTCCTCGCACAGTCCCTCGACCCCCAGGGCGCGCAGCCACTCCGGGGCGCGGGAGCGGCGGCCGGTCGCGTCGACGACCAGGTCGGCCCGCAGGGTCTCCCGCGAGCCGTCCGGGTTCTCGATGTGGACCCCGACGATCCGGCCCGGGCCGCCCACCAGACCGAGGACGGAGGTGCGTTCGCGGACCGTCACGTTCGCCTGCTCGCGCAACCGCCGCCGGACGACGTGGTCGAGCAGGTGCCGGCTGCACGCGATCAGGTAGGCCGGCGAGTCGAAGCCCTGGAGCCAGCCCGGCCCGAGGCGCATCAGCAGGCCGGCGGGGATCGAGCGGTAGTGGGCGCCGGCGGCGAGCAGGGCGTCGAGCGTTCCGGGCAGGACCTCCTCGACGGCGTCCGCGCCGCCGCCGAGCAGGATGTGGCTGAACTCGCCCTGCGGCAGGCCCCGACGCGGGCCGGGCAGGACGGGCAGGACGTCCTGTTCGAGAACGGTGACGCTCCGGGCGTGCGGCGCCAGGGCGGCGGCCGCCAGCGTGCCGGCCAGGCCGCCGCCGAGGACGAGGGCCGTGCTCACCCGGCGGCCCCGGTGCGGACGAGGCCGTCACGGCGGGTCGCGCGCATCCACACCGGGCCGGGGCGCAGCGTGGCGAGCGGCAGCTCGCGGACGGTCCGGCCTGGGACGTGCTCCAGGTGCCAGGCCCGCATGATCGTGGCGAGCAGCAGGACGGACTCGGTCATGCCGAACTGCTCGCCGACGCAGCGGCGCGGTCCCGCGCCGAAGCCGATGAACGGGCCGCGCTGTGGGTGGACGCCCACCCACCGCTCGGGGTCGAAGCGGTCGGGCTCGGGGAACAGGGCGGGCTGGCGGTGGAGCAGGTAGGGGCTGTAGATGACCGAGGTGCCCTCGGGCAGGCGGTGCGCGCCGAGTTCGGTGTCGGTGGTGGTGACGCGGGTGAGCAGCCAGCCCGGGGAGTACAGCCGGACGGCCTCGCGGACGACCCGGGTGGTGAGCTCCAGCCCGTCCACGCTCGCCGACGTGCCGGCCGCCGTGGTGGCGCCGGCCTCGGCCCTGTCCACTCCGAGCACATCAGCCTCGGGCGCGTTCACCCCGGGCGCATTCACCCCGGTCGCGTCGACGCGGGCCGCGTCCACCTCGGCCCGGACCCGATCGGCGATGTCCGGGTGCTGGGCGAGCAGGTGCAGGGCCCACACGGTGGAGTTGGCGATGGTGTCGAAGCCGGCGGCGAAGATCGTCATCACCTGGTCGGTGACCTCCGCGTTGGAGAGCGCCTGCCCGCCCGCGTCGGCGGCCACCAGCGTCGACACCAGGTCGCCCCGGTCCTCCGGATCCGCGCGGTAGGCGGTGACGACCTCGTCGACCAGGCGCACCAGCCGGGTGCGGGCGGCGTCGTAGCGGCGGTTGGCCGGCAACGGGATCCGGTTGAGCCGGTGGGGCAGCAGCATGCGCCGGTAGGAGCCGCCGATGAGCAGGACGAAGTCGTCGACGGTCTCCTGGAGGCCGGTGAACGGCAGCCGGGTGAACAGGGTCGAGACCAGGCTGCGCCCGGCGGCCAGGCTCAACTCGGCGGTGATGTCGACCTCCTGCCCGTCGCTCCAGGACCCGGCCAGCCGTCGGGCCTCCCGGGCCATCACCTCCGTGTACCGCGCGATCCGGTCGGCGCGGAAGGCGGGCTGGACGTAGCGGCGCTGGCGGCGGTGGTCGGCGTGGGGGCAGGTCACCAGGCCGTTGCCGGCGAAGTCGCGGACCCGTTCGAACAGGAACCCGCCCTTGTCGAAGACCCGGTCCTCGCGCAGGACGTGCCAGGTCAGCTCCAGGTCGCAGACCACCACCGCCGAGACCGGCCCCAGTCTGATCTGGACGAGGCCGCCGTACCGGGGCAGGGAACGCAGGAACGCCAGCGGGTCGCGCAGGAACGGCACCAGGTGCCCGAGCAGCGGCAGGCCGCCGGGCGGACGGGGGATCATCGCGGTGACTCCGTACGGTAGCGGGCGGCCGTCGCCGTCCAGTGGATGAGCGCGCGGGTGAAGCGGACCAGCCCGAGGGCGAAGGCCCGGACCTCGCCGGGCGACGACGGGTCGCGGGCGATGCCGTCCGCCAGGAACTCCAGCGTCGTCGACTCGGCCTCGCACAGCGCCCCGAGCCGGGCCGACGCCTCTTGGGGGGCCAGGCCCTCGTGGACGGTGAACGAGCGCAGCAGGTTCTTGCCGTTCCCGGCGGCGGACTCCCCCTCGGCGGAGTAGAGGTCGTTGACCCAGCAGACGACGTGGTTGAAGCGCATCAGCAGGTCCGCCACCCTCGGGTGCCGGAAGACCTCGTCGGCGAGGTCCAGGCCGTGGGCGAGTTCGATCCACCCCGCCGCGCACGACACGGCGCCGTCCTGGTCCCGTCGGCGTAGGTACTCGGGGACGGTCTGCACGGCGCCGGCCGGGGCGGCGGTCCCGAGGTCGTGGAAGGGGGTGTCGCGGAAGGGCGCGTCGTGGAAGGCGGTGTCGCGGAAGGCGGTGTCGCGGAGCGAGGCCTCGTCGAGGTAGCCGAGCGAGGTGTCCAGGTACGCGCGGAAGTACGCCGCGTAGCGCGCCCGCCACTGCGGCGGCGTCAGCTCGACCGTCTCCCGCCACAGCACCGCGAACGCCTCGACGAGTGCGTCGCCGGGCGGCTCGATGCCATCCCAGCCGCCGTCCGAGACACCATCCGAGCCACCGCCCGGAACGCTGTCCGGAACGCCGTCCGAGCCGCCACCCGGAACGCTGTCCGAGTCGACGCCCGAACCGCCGCCCAGGACGTCCGTGAGCGCCTGGACGGTCCGCCGGGCCGCCGTGACGGGCCGGCCGATCCACTGGTCGTCGAAGCGGTCGTCGAGGATCCAGGTGAGCACCAGCCACTTCGCCGCCGCAACCAGCCTCGGCCCCCGGGGGACGTCGCCCCACGCCTCCGCCACCAGGTCCAGGTGGCCCTGTGCCAGGAACCCTTGGACGTCACCGCCGAGCACCCCGCTCGCCACCAGCCACGCCCCGACGTCGCGGCGGAGGGCGCCGGCCTCGCCATGCGGCGCCGGTCTGGCGACTCCCGCGAGGAGGTCCGGGCCTCCGGGGTGCTCGGCGGCGAGGCCACACATGCCGCGGTACGACGAAACGCCCATGCCCGTGCTCCCCCTCGCTCACCACCTCCGACCGGCCGGTCGGAGAAGGACCAGTCTGGCCAGCCACCGCGACTGTTCAAAGCGCAACCATCGCTTTTCCCCCGCACGAGTGATCGCGCCGTCACCACGTCGACACGGACCGTGACCGTTCCCCGCGTGCCGCCCGGCCCCTCCCGACACGCCCCACCCGTCGGCGGCCAGGCTCTCGCCGGGCGTCCGATATCCGGTTGGGATGTGGCGCCGGGGTGGCTACGGTGGCGGGATGGCGACTCAGGTGATTGTGCTGAACGGTGGTTCCAGCTCGGGCAAGTCCGGGATCGCCCGGTGTCTTCAGGCGGTGCTGCCGGAGCCCTGGCTGACGGTCGGGGTCGACACCCTGATCGAGGCGATGCCCGCGTCCCTGCACGATACGGACGGGGGCATCGGTTTCGCGGCCGACGGCGGGGTGAGCGTCGGGTCGAAGTTCCAGGCCTTGCAGGCGGCGTGGATCGCGGGGGTCGCGACCATGGCGGGGGCGGGCGCGCGGGTGATCGTCGACGAGGTCTTCCTCGGCCGGGCGGAGTCCCAACTCCGGTGGGAGAAGGCTCTCGTGGGGCTGGACGTGCTGTGGGTCGGGGTCCGCTGCGAGGCGGCGGTGGCCACCGGCCGGGAGCTCGCCCGGGGGAACCGGATCCTGGGGATGGCCGCTTCGCAGGCGGAACTGGTCCACCAGGGCGTGCGCTACGACCTGGAGGTGGACACCTCGCACACCGAGTCGCTGGAGTGCGCGCGGAGGATTGCCGCCCACCTCGGAGGCGACGCTGCCGGATCCGCCCCCGTCGGCGGGTGACCCGGGGCCTGGCCCTGGACCTGGCCGACGCAGACTCGGCGTCGGTCAGGCCCAGGGCCAAGACTCGGGCCTGAGGTCAGGGGTTCTCCCGGTGCCGCCACCGCACCGGGTCGGCGGCGCCCGGCACCGACGCGTCGGCTCCCGGCGCCCCGGCCCGCGCCAGCGGCCGGTAGTCGGCGCACGACAGCACGAGCAACTCGTTGTCCCCGGGCTGGAATTCGTAGTCCACCCGCTCCACGTGGCTCGGGATCCCGAGGGCGTCCAGGTGTTGGCGCAGCCCGTCGAGCTCCCCGTAGCGGACGCCGGTGTCGTACACCATGACCGGGAAGAGCCGGACTTCGCGGCGGGCGGTCCGGGCGAGTTCCAGGAGGGCCGCCAGGTGGAAGTCCTCGTCCAGCCGGTTGCCGTAGGAGAAGAGCAGGTGCGAGCTGAGCACCAGGTCGAAGGAGTCGTCGGCGAACGGGAGTTCGGGCAGCGAGCCGGCGACGTAGCGGTCCGGGCGGGCGGCGATGTCGGCCCGGAAGTCGCGGGCGTTGGCGATCCACTGCCGGGTGAGGCGGTCGGGGTCGCCGTACCATGTCCAGACGAACTCCGGGGCCTCCCTCACCAGTTGGTCGCGCTTGTGCCGGGTCTCCCGTTCGACGAGGACGCCGAGGTCCTCCCGGTGGTGGGCGTACTCGCGGTCGACGGCCACCGCATCGATGCCGCGCCGGCCGGCCTCGGCCGTGAAGGCGGCCGCGCCGCCCGGGCAGTCCAGGATGCGCCGGCCGGGGGCGAGGTCGAGGTCGGTGAGCGCGAACATCGCGCGGTACTCGTCGAAGGAACGTGCGCTGACCAGCACGGTTCAGCCCCTCCCGATGTACGGCATGGTGGTGGGCAGGACGGTCAGGGACTGGACGTTGGTGTCCGGCGGCATCGAGGCCATCAGCAGGACGGCCTCGGTGAAGCGTTCCACCGGGATGGTCGCCTCGACCGCCATCGTGCCGTCCGCCTGCATGGCGGCGGGCTGCGGGCCGCCGTCGACCGGGGTGACGTTGCCGACGTCGATCTGGCCGACCGCGATGCCGTACGCGCGGCCGTCCAGGGAGAGCACCTTGGTGAGGCCGAGGACGGCGTGCTTGGCGGCCGTGTAGGCGATGGAGTTGGGCCGCGGGACGTGGGCGGACGGCGCGCCGTTGTTGATGATGCGCCCGCCCTGCGGGGACTGGGCGCTCATCACCCGGAAGGCCTCGCGGGCGCAGAGGAACCCACCGGTGACGATGGTGTCCAGGACGCGGTTCCAGTCCTCGAACGGGGTCTCGGTGATGGGTCGGCGCGGGGCGGCGGCGCCGGCGTTGTTGAACAGCAGGTCGACCCGGCCGAAGCGGTCGCGGACGGCGTCGAACAGGGCCGCGACCTCCTCCGGTTGGCGGATGTCGGTCGGGACGGCCAGCACCCGGGCGGGGTCGACGTCGGCGAGGGCGATGGTCTCCTGGAGGGCGTCCTTGCGCCGCCCGGCCAGTGCGACGGACCAGCCGGCGCCCAGCAGCGCCAGGGACACGGCCCGGCCGAGCCCGCTGCCGCCGCCGGTGACGACGGCGGTCCGCCCGTGCGGTGTCTGCGCGCTCCCGGTCACATGTCCTCCGTGTTCATCCAGATCCGCAGCATCCGCCGGGAGTTGGGCGCCGGCTCGTCCACGTAGGCCGAACGCCCGTGCAGGACCCGGCTGTTGCGGATGATCAGCAGGTCTCCGGCCGCCATCGGGAGGCCGAAGGCGATCTCGGGCCGGTAGAGCACCTCGTCGAGCACGCCGAGCGCGTCCCACTGGCGGTCCGTCAGCGGCGGGCCGCCGCGGTCGGGGGACGAGCGGACGGTGCGCGTCTGGTAGTAGCAGGCGATGGTCCCGTCCTTCTGGGTGTAGAGGATCGGGGAGACCACGACCTGGGGCCCGGCCCGTCCGGTCCGGTCGAAGGTCCACTCCTCGGTGAGGGTGGCGAGGGCGTCCGGCCGCTCCCGCCCGATCAGGTCGTAGACGTGCCGCGCGCTCGCCAGCTTGGTCAACCCTCCACCGTTGTAGGCGGGTTGGATGCAGAGCAGGACGAGCAGGTCGCAGGTGTCGCAGTGGAAGCCGAGTTCGGTGTTGCCGTCGCCGTCCTGGTCGCGCAGCACCTGGGTGAGGTCGCCGCGCCCGTTCTGCGGGACGATCTCGCCGAAGTCCCGCAGCAGGAAGGACAGGGCGGCCGCGACCTCCTCCTCCGGGGCGGTCGGATCCATCAGCCCCACGACGTGGGCGACGCCGACGGAGCGGGCGCCGCCCTGGACGAGCGCGCGCAGCTTCGCCCGGACCGGCTCGGCCGCGCCCCACCGCTCGGCCCGCGCGTCCGCCCAGAGCAGTTGTCGCTCCCCCTCGTCGAGCGGGAGCGACCACTGCTCCCGCCGTTCCTCCAGCTCCTCGCTGCTCCAGCCGATCTCGGACACCGTGTCGTCGTACATGTGCGGAACCACTCCTCTCTACCGCTGGGCGGCGGCCGCCGCCACCGCCTTGGACCAGAGCGCCAGCGCCTCGTCGACCTGCCCGGCCGTGACGGTCAGCGCCGGGATCATCCTGACCACGTTCAGGTGGACGCCGCAGATCAGCAGCAGCAGGCCGAGGTCGGCCGCCGCCTGCTGGGCGCGCTTGGCGGTGTCCGGGTCCGGGGAGCCGTCCGGGTGGCAGAACTCGTTGCCGATCATCAGCCCGAGGCCCCGGACGTCGGCGACGCCCGGCGCTCCGGCGGCGACCGCCCGCAGGCCGTCCAGCAGCCGCGACCCCTGCTCGGCGGCGTTGTCGACCAGTTGCTCGTCCCGGATGACGTCCAGCGTGGCCAGCGCGGCGGCGCAGGCGACCGGGTTGCCGCCGTAGGTGCCGCCCTGCGAGCCGGGCCAGGCCCGCCGCATCAGGTCGGTCGGCGCGGCGATCGCGGACAACGGGAAGCCGCTGGCCAGGCCCTTGGCGGTGATCAGGACGTCGGGCACCACGCCGTCGTGGTGCAGGTGGGCCCAGAACCGGCCGGTGCGGCCGAAGCCGGTCTGGATCTCGTCGACGACCAGCAGGATGCCGTGCCGGTCCGCGCGCTCGCGCAGCCCGGCGAGGAACCCGGCGGGCGCGGGCACGTAGCCGCCCTCGCCGAGGACCGGTTCGACGAACATCGCGGCGGTCTCGGCGGGGGCGCTGACGGTCGCGAGCACCTGGTCGAGCCCGCGCAGGGCGTGCTCGACGGCCTGCGCCTCGCTCAGCCCGAGGCTCAGGCCGAGCCGGAAGGCGTCGGGGAACGGCGCCACCGCGACACCGGGCATCACCGGGCCGATGCCCGCGCGGAAGCGGCTGCCGGCCGTGGTGAGCGCGGCCGCGCCCATGGTGCGGCCGTGGAAGGAGCCCTCGAAGACGATCACGTTCTGCCGGCCGGTGGCGTGCCGGGCGAGCCGCAGCGCCGCCTCCACCGCCTCGCTGCCGGCGGTGGCGTAGAACAGCGAGTCCAGGCCGGGCGGCAGCACCTCGCCGAGCCGCTCGGTGAGGGTGAGCAGGGGGTCGTGCAGCACGGTGGTGTACTGGCCGTGGATCAGCCGGCCGGCCTGCTCGCGCACCGCCTCGACCACGCGCGGGTGGCAGTGGCCGGTGCTGGTCACCCCCACGCCGGAGGTGAAGTCGAGGTAGCGGCGGCCGTCGGCGTCGAAGAGGTGGAGCCCTTCGCCGCGGGTGGCGACGACGGGGGTGGCCTGCTTGAGCACCGGGGACAGCTGGGACACGAGGTCCGCCTTCCATGGGTCTGGGGGTACGGGTCGGTGGGGGCGCGGCTCACGGGGCGCAGCTCACGGGGCGCCGGCGCGGCGGACGGATCGGTACGGCGGACGGGGGTCAGTGCGGCGGACGGGGGTCAGTGCGGCGGCGCGACGGGCGGCAGGTAGCCGGCCTCGGCGGCCCGGGTGAGCGCGGCCGACCACCACTGCGGGGTGGGCTCGGCGAACCGGACGCCCAGCCGGTCCAGCACGGAGGTGGTGTACGCGCGGTCCACGAGGACGTTGCGCTCCTCCTGGAGGGACCACGCGGCGGCCAGCCCCGCCGCCGTCGGGTGGTCGCGTTCGGCCCGGGCGATCGCCGCCGCGAAGGCCTCGTCGTCGGTGAGCCGGACGGGGTGGCCGTGGCCGGCGAGCCAGCGGACGAGTTCGTCGTGCGGCGTCTCGTGCGGGCTCTCGACGTGGTAGGCGCCGGGCGCGGCGTACGGGTCCAGCGCGATCGCGGCGATCCCGGCGGCCACGGTGTCGACGTAGGAGAACGCGTAGGTGGTGCGCGGCCGGCGCGGGGCGGCGCCGGCCAGCAGGTAGCCGCGGATCAGCTGGTAGATCCGGTTGTCGCCGATGTTGGCCTGGAAGGCGCCGGTCCGGCTGTGCGCCGCGATGTGGCCGCTGCGGTACAGGTAGGCGGCCCGCCCGGTGGCCGCCCAGGCGCGGACGGTCTGCTCGGCGGCGAACTTGGTCCGCTCGTACGGGGTGCGGAAGTGCTGGCCGATCCGCAGGTCGGCCTCGCTGAAGCGGCGGGGCGGGCCGTCCACGCCGCCCGCGACGGCGAGCGTGGAGACGTGGTGGACGCGGGCCGCCGGGGCGTGCTCGTCGATCCAGCCGAGCAGCCGCCGCACCGCGGTGTGGTTGGTCCGCTCCAGGTCGTCGGGCGAGGCCACCAGCCGGACGTCCGCGGCGGCGTGCACGACGAGCTGCGCGCCCCGGGCCCGCGCCAGTCCGGCCGGGGACAGGCCCAGCCCCTCCCGGTCGATGTCCCCGGCGACGACCTGGATCCGGCCGTCGTCTGCGCCCGCGCCCGCGCCTAACCGCCGGACGGCGCCGGCGTCGTGCTCGGCCCGGACCAGGCAGGTGACGTGGGCGCCCCGCTGGACGAAGGCGTCGAGCAGGTGCCGCCCCAGGTAGCCGGTGGCGCCGGTGAGCAGCACCCGGGCGGGTTCGCGCACCGTGGTGCGGGCCGCCGGTACGGCGGGTGCCCGGGTGCCGGGGTGGAGCAGCTGGCCGGAGGTCGACAGCGGCGCCCGGACGGGCCGGGTGGCGGTACCGGCACCGACACCAGCCTCGGCACCGGCACCGGCACCGGCACCGACACCGGCCTCGGTGGCCACCGTCCCGGCGAACGCGGCGACGATCCGCTCGGCGGCGGGGTGCGGCAGGCCGGGCCACCCGTACACCAGGTCGGCGACCAGCCGGTTCTCCACGATGCGGGCGGTGAGCCGCAGGTCGTACAGCGGGTCTCCGCCGGTGCAACGGGCCACTCCGGCCTGCTCGTCCGCGACGGTCCAGTCCAGTGCGGGCTCCTCGGGCAGCCGGAAGGTGCCGAGGAAGTTGAACCCGGCGGCGGGGCGGGTGCCGGGTGCGTCCATCGCCTGGACGGGGGCCTCGCGCAGGCGCTGCGCGGCGCCCTCGGGACCGGCCGACGCCTCGACCACCAGCCGTTTGACGGCGGTGAACCAGCCGACGGTGTCCAGGAATTCGCCCGGATCGCCGGCGGTGTCCCGGCCGTGGGTCTCCACCTCGACGGGCAGCCGCGGGTGGCCGCTCCAGCCGGTCACGGCGTCGGCGAAGGCGGCCAGCAGGAAGGCCTCCAGGCCCGTCCCGCCGCCGTGGCGGCCGACCAGCCGGGCGGTGCCGTCCTCGTCGAGCGTCCAGCCGACGGCCGCCGGCTGCGCGCGGACCACGGGCTCCGGCGCGGACGCCGGCGCGGACGCTGCGGGAGGCGGCACCGACGCCGGGGGCGGCGGCGCGGCGGCGGCCCACTGGTAGAAGTCCGGGGTCGGCGGCAGGTCGGCCGGCTTCTGGTCGAGCACCGCCCGGTAGGCGTGGGCGAGGTCGTCCAGCAGGATGCGCCAGGACAGCCCGTCGACCACCAGGTGGTGCGCGATCAGGGCGAGCCGGTCGTCGGTGCCGGGCGGGCCGGTGAACAGGTGCGCGCGCAGCAGCCGGCCGGCCAACGGGTCCAGGCTGCGGTGGAGTTCGGTGCAGACCCCGGCGACGGTCTCGGCGATCGGGGCCGTCCCGCGCGGGATCCGGGAGAAGGACAGCGGGTCGAGGTCGGCCACCGGCCGGGGTGCGTCGTAGCCCTCCGGCGAGACAGGCCGCCGCAGCGCCGGGTGGCGTTCCAGGACGGCCGCGAGAGCGGCCGAGAGCGCGGCCGGGTCGACGGCAGTCCGGCAGCGCAGCAGGACGGACTGGTTCCAGTGCCGCAGGTCGTCGACGGCCTTCTGGCGGTACAACCACCGCTGGGCGGGGGCGAGTTGACTCCCCCGGTCGCCGCTTCCGGTCCGCCCGGCCGGAGCGGCGGCCGGAACCGGAACGGCTGCGGCCGCCTCGGCCAGGCCGTGCGCGGTCGGGTGCCGGTAGAAGTCGTCGTAGTGGACGCGCAGGCCCGACCGGCGCAGGAAGGCGACGGTGCGCATGGCGAGGATGGAGTCCCCGCCGAGGTCCAGCACGTCGGTGTGCGGCCCGACCCCGGGCAGGCCCAGCGCGGCCGCCCAGAACCCGGCGATCGACCGGGCCAGCGCGTCCCCGCCCGAGGGCGGCCCCGACTCCGCCCGGGCCTCGACCAGTTCGGCGACCAGCTCGGCCAGCCGCTCCCGGTCGAGCTTGCCGTTCGGCCCGACCGGGAACTCCGGCAGGGTCAGGATCGGCTGCGGCACGGAGTAGCCGGGCAGCCGGTCGCGCAGGTAGGAGCCGATCCCGGCCAGCCCGGCGCCGTCGGCCGACAACCGCACAGCGGCCAGGAGTTGGTTCCCCACGGCGGTCTCCCGGACCAGCACCGCGGACCGGGCGACGCCCGGGAAGTCGTCCATCGCCCGCTCGATCTCGGCGAGGTCGACCCGGTAGCCCCGGATCTTGACCTGGCGGTCCACCCGGCCGAGGAAGACCAGGCTCCCGTCCGCCCGGCGGCGGCACAAGTCGCCGGTGCGGTACATGCGTTCACCGTCGTGGCGGACGAAGCCGCGCGCCGTCTCGGCGGGCCGGCCGAAGTAGCCGGCGCTGACGCCCCGGCCGCCGATCAGCAGCTCCCCCACCGCGCCGTCGGGCACCGGCCGCCCGTCGCCGTCCAGCAGGGCGAGCCGCACCTCGCCGATCCCGGTGCCGATCGGGACGGTCGGCTCCTCGGCCGGCAGCTGGCGGGCGGTGGCGGCGAGGAAGCAGGTGGCACCGACGGTCGTCTCGGTCGGGCCGTAGTGGTTGACGAGCCGGGCGGTGACGCCGGTGTCGAGCAGGGCGGCCGCGAGCGGGCGCGGCAGCGCCTCACCGCCGAGCAGCACGGTGTGCAGGGGCGGGGCGTCGCCGGGCCGGCCCTCCAGCAGGACGGTCAGGTGCGAGGGGGTGGTCTTCAGCACGGACACCCCGGCGCGCCGCAGCGACGCCCAGAACGCCTCCGGGTCGCGCACCTCGCCGTCCGGCACCACGTGCACCGAACCGCCGACCGCGAGGGCCAGCAGCCAGGCGGTGTGGCCGAGGTCGGCGGCCAGCGTGGTGACGTGCGCGACGCACGGGGCGTCGGTCTCGGTGAAACCCAGCCGGTCGGCCAGCGCCCGCGCGTAGTGCACCGCGTTGGCGTGGGTGACGGCCACCGCCTTGGGCTCACCGCTCGACCCCGAGGTGAAGGACAGGTACGCGGGGTCCTCGGCCGCACCGAGCATCAGCTCCTCGGCCCCGCAGAGCATGAGGTCACCGGCCCTGCCGGGCATGAGGCCACCGGTCGTACCTGGCGCGCTGCCCGGTGCGTCGGGCAGGCCCTCGGGCCCGGCCAGCCGGTCGACGTCCACCACCTCGGCCGGATGGCCCTCCGGCCCGGGGAAGGCCGCCTCGGTGCTGAGCACCCGGCCGATCCGGACGGCCGCCAGCCGCCGGGCGAGGTCGGCCGCCGACCAGTCCGGGTCGGCCATCACCGCCGCCGCGCCCGAGCGCAGCACGCCGTGCAGCAGCACCAGCATGCGGGCGTCCCGGGGCCCGAGCAGGGCGACCCGGTCGCCCGGGCCGGTGCCGGACGCGGCCAGCCGGGCCGCGATCCGGCCCGCCGCGGCGTCGAGGGTGCGGTAGTCGAGGGTGCGGTCGCCGTCGGTCAGGGCGGTCCGGTCCGGGTGCTCCCGGGCGAGCCGTAACAGGAACCCGGACAGCGACCGGGCGGACGATGCGGCCTGGCTGGACGGCGTGGGCGGCGTGGACGATGCGGACGGCGTGGACCGGACGTGCTGCGTCGCGAAGGTCACTCCGGCTCGCCTCCCGTCCGGGCCGCCCGCCCGGCGCGGACCGACCCGGTCGCGTGCGGGTCCACGACCAGGGGGTCACCCGCGAGGAACGCGTCCAGGCGGGGCCGGTCGGGCAGGCGTCCGGCCAGCTCCCAGGCCAGCATGCGGTGCAGGCCGTCGATGTGGATCAGTCCCTCCCGGACCAGCAGGTCCGTGTAGTCGGAGTGCTCGACCGCGCCGGTGCTCAGGTAGACCGGGGTGAACGGGGCCCACCGCAGCAACCGGAGCTTGGCGGCGCAGACCGGGTTCTCGGCCGACCAGGCGGCCTCGTCGGAGCGGATGCGCTCGGCCGCCTCGGCCACCGTCAGGCCGGAGCGGGGCACGAGTTCGCGCGCGCCGCCCTCGCTCAGGTGCCAGGGCAGGACGACGCCGAGGACGTCCGAGCGCGAGAGCCGGACGCGCCACCAGCCGCCGGGGATCCGGCCGGCGCGTTCGACGTTCTCCTCGCCGTCCCGGTTGCTGTTCGCCTCGTGGGTGCGCTCCACCGGGTGGTCCCGCAGGTAGGCGTGGTGGACCTCGGCGTAGGCGACGGCGGTGACGATCTCCACGCGGTGCTCCTCAGACAGTTCCGATCAGGCTGTTCCGATCAGACGGTTCTCGCCAGACGGTTCTCGCCGGACAGTTCTCGTCAGACAGTTCTCGCCGGACAGTTCCGGTCAGGCGGTTCCGACGTACTCGGTGAAGTGCCGTTCCGCGAACAGCTCCGGCCACCGGCCCTCCGCCAGGCCGAGTTCACGGGCCCGGGCGAGCATCAGCCGCCAGTGCGGCTTCACCGGACGCCAGCGCGCCCCCACCTGGCAGTAGGACGCGTCGATGAAGTACCGGGGCCTGCCCGGGCCGTCCGGCGCCGGTCTGCGGGTGTGGAACAGCGCCGAGTTGAGCAGCACCGTGGAGCCGGGCGGCAGCCGGTCGATGACCACCTCGCCGGGCAGTTCGGCGGTGCCGTGGTGGGCGTACGCGGTCTTCCCGACGGTACGCCGGTGCGAGCCGGGCAGGACGGCCAGGCTGCCGACCTTCTCGTCCAGGCCGCCGAGGTAGTGCAGCGCGTGGACCATCAGCAGCGACGGGTCGGCGCGGTCGTTGGGCTCGCAGTCGTGGTGCCAGGCCTTGCCGGGGATCCCCGGGGCCTGGCGGTCGCTGTGCAGGTGGTGGAAGACGAAGGACGGCCCCATCAGACCGGACAGCGTCCGCAACAGCGGCGGGTGGGTGAGGAGTTCGCCGTGGGCCGGCAGTTCCAGCTCCAGCACCGGGGGCGGGCCGTGCCGGGCGGGATCGGTGCAGGCGGCGATCGAGCGGGCCCGTAGGCCCTCGTCCACCCAGCGGTCCACCTCGGGGGCGAGCCTGGCCCCGAGCGGCTCCGGCACCAGGCCGGGCAGGACCAGGTATCCGGACTCCAGGAACTGGCGGTGTTGCTCGGTGTCTAGGGCCTTACGCCCTCCGGAAGTCTGCGTCACCGAACCGGCCCCCTCCTTCCGGATGACGGGTCGCACAGTCGGGCACGGCGGATCGGACCTGAACAGGTTCGGGTTCTATGAAACGCACGGGATCATCCAGACCTCGGGTGGCGCCGGGTTCGTCCGTCGTCGCCACAGCTGACACACGTTCACCACGAAAGGGCACGAGTTGATCACGCAAGGTAGTCCGCTGAGGAGTATGAACCGTTGATCGTGTCCACCACAAGACCACCGCCGACTCCTGGACACCTTCCCGCCACCGTGACGTTCAGCTCCAGCCACCAATCGACCCGTTCCCCACCCGAAACTCCGGACCCATTGCGCCCCGGTGATTCGCCGCTGGCACAGCGGATGCGGCACAGTGACGTCATGAGCGGCGACACCAGGAGTCACGAGAGCGCCGGGCGGGGCCCCGTGACCAGGCGCCGTCCGGTCCAGCAGCGCAGCCAGGAGCGGTACGGCCGGATCCTCGACGCCTGCGCCGGGCTGCTCGACGAGGTCGGCGCCACCGCGCTCACCACCAAGGAGGTCGCCCAGCGCGCCCAGGTGCCGATCGGCACCCTGTACCAGTTCTTCGCCGGCAAGGAGGACCTGCTGGCCGCCCTCGCCGGCCGCAACCTCGACCGCTACCTCCAGCGGCTCGACCACCGGCTGGCGACCGCCGCGCCCCTCGGCCCGGCCGGGTTCACCGACCTCGCGGTGGAGGAGTTCGTCGCGATGAAGCGCGCGGTGCCCGGCTTCGGCCAGCTCGACTTCGGCCTCGCCGACGCGACCGCCCCCGCCGGGCTGCGGGACGACCGGCACCTGCTCGACCCGGGCGTGGACAACAACACCGCCGTCGCGCTGCGCCTCCAGGCGCTCGGCGGCGAGGTGTTCGCCACCGGCGACCCGGCGGCGCTCACCCTCGCCCTGCGGGTCGCCCTGGAGGCCGCCGACGCGGTGCTCAAGCTGGCCTTCCGCGGTGATCCGCAGGGCGATCCGGCGCTGATCGCCGAGTGCAAGCGGCTGGTCCGCGGCTACCTCGCGGAGCAGCCGCCCGCCCGCTGAGACCGGTCCCCGCACGCCCCTCGGGTCCCGCCCCGCCCCCGCGTCCCGCCCGCCCGCGCCGTTGCGAGCCCGCCGCCGCCGCAGCACAGTGGAAGGCGGAACGGCCGCAGAGGCGGCCGCCACGACCCGAGGAGCAGACCATGCACGCAGCGGTAGGTGACCAGCTCCACATCCACAGCAGGTCGGTGGGCATGACGGACCAGAAGGGCGAGATCGTCGAGGTGCGCGGCACCGACGGCGAACCGCCGTACATGGTCCGCTTCGAGGACGGCCACGAAGGCCTGGTCTACCCCGGCCCCGACTGCGCCATCGAGCACCGCCCGGCGGACCGCTGACCGACTCCCCCGCCGCCCCGCCCCCCACCCGGGCGAGGTGGTGAGCAGCGGTGTCCGCCCCCACGGCCCCGCTGCCCGGAACGCTCGCCGGGCTCGCGCCACTGCTGGACCACTACGGGTACCTCGCGGTGGCGCTGCTCGTGCTGCTCGACAACTGCGGCATCCCGGTGCCCGGGCAGACCGCCTTGGTGCTCGCCTCCGTGTACGCCGGCACCGACACCGAGTAACCGGGTAACCAGGCCGGGCAGCCGGTCAGCCGGTCAGCCGGGCCATCGGCCCATCCGGGTGGCCGCGCGGCTCAGCGCAGCGGGAACACCTCGAACGACGCCGCGAACCGCACCCCGAGCCGGCCGCCCGCTCCCCGCCCGGCCCCCTCCAGGAACTCGCGCGCGTCCGCCATCGCCCCGCCCAGCCCGGCCAGGTACGCCTTGTGCTCCTCCAGCGAGGCCACGCCCAGGTCGAAGTGCTCGGTGGTGTCCACCGCGTGACCCGACTCCGGCGAGGCCGCCGCCCACACCTGTCGGACGCCGTTCCACGGCTCGTGGCCCTCGGCCAGCAGCTCCCGGAACACCCACCGGTTGCCGGCGTCCCGAGCCGCGTCCAGGGCGGCCCGCCCGACCGCGATGTGGTCGGCCTGGTTGGGGACGGTCCCGCCGTAGGTCTCCCGGAAGTTGCTGGTGATCACGATGTCCGGCCGGTGCCGGCGCACCGCCCGGGCGATGTCGCGGCGCAGCGGCAGCCCGTACTCCACCGTCCCGTCCGGATGCCCGAGGAACTCGACCACGTCGACGCCGACCACCCGCGCCGAGGCGATCTGTTCCGCCTCCCGCAGCGGCCCGCACTCCTCGGGGTTCATCGAGTCGATCCCGGCCTCGCCGCTGGTGACCATCACGTAGACGACCTTCTTGCCCTGCGACGTCCACCGCGCGACGGCCGCGGCGGCGCCGTACTCCATGTCGTCCGGGTGGGCGACGACGGCCAGCGCGGTCTGCCAGTCCTCGTCGACGGGCTGGTAGGGCTCGACGGCCTGCTCACTCATGGTGCTCGTCCCTCTCGGTGCAGCTCACAGTCGCATGGTCATACGGTCGTTCCGCAGGCGACTCTAGAAGACCCCCCACACCCACACCCCGTCGGACACCCTCCCGGGCCGGCCGGGTTGCCCCTGACGCACGGGTCAGGGGTTAGCGTCCGGGCACCTGCGGCGGATCGGCCGCCGCGTCGGTTCTGGAGGAGTGCTGCGATGACGCTGCCCACGACGGCCCGGGTCGTCCGGTTGGTCACCGAGCCGGGCGGGTTGCCCGGGCCCGGGGACTTCGCGGTGGTGGAGGAGCCGTTGCCGGCGCCGGGGACGGGCGAGGTGGTCGTCCGCAATCGGGCCTTCCTGGTCTTCCCGGGCCTGCGCACGCTGATCGGGGGCGAGCTCACGGGGGCGCCGTTGCCGGCGATCGGGCCCGGGGACGCGCTGTACGGGCCGGCCCTCGGGGAGGTGCTGGCCGCTCCGGCGGGCGGGCACCTTCGGCCGGGCGACCTGGTCACCCACCTGCGGGGGTGGCGGGACCTCGTGGTCGCGGACGCCGCAGGGTTCACTCCGGTCGACCCGGGGTTCCCGGACCCGGTGGCGCTGCTCTCCCCCGGCACGGCCGCCTACGGCGGGCTGACCCGCAGCGCCGGGGTACGCCCGGGGGACGTGGTGCTGGTGACCGGCGCGGCGGGCGCGGTCGGCACGCTGGCCGGGCAGGTCGCCCGGCTGCTGGGCGCCTCCCGGGTGATCGGCACCACCGGCTCCCCCGCCAAGGCGAAGCGGCTCACCGCCGAACTCGGCTACGACGCGGTACTGGTGCGCGGCGAGCGGCCGTTCGCCGCGCAGCTGGCCGAGGCCGCGCCGGAGGGCGTCGACGTGCTGCTGGACCTGGTCGGCGGGGAGCAGCTGACGGCCGCCGTCGACGCGGCCCGGCCGGGGGCCCGGTTCGCCCTGGTCGGCGCGCTGTCCGGGCAGTTGGCACCGGAGCGGCGGGGCGGCAGTTCGCCGGCTCTGGTGGACAGCTTCCGGGTGATCATGCTGGGCCTGACCCTGCGCGGCTTCACCGGCGTGGACCACCCGGACCTGGAGGCCGAGTGGCGGCAGCGGTTCGGCGGCTGGCTGCGCACCGGCGAGATCGTCTTCCCGTCGACGCGGGTGGCGGGCATCGACCAGGCGCCGCAGGCGTTGCGGAGGTTGTTCGACGGGGACACCTTCGGGGCGACGATCGTCGACCTCGCATAGCACCGAGGAGGAACGGCCATGCGGATCGGGGACGCGGCGGCAGCGGCGGGCACCACGCCCAGGGCACTGCGCTTCTACGAGCAGCGGGGGCTGCTGCCGCCGCCGCCCCGGTCCGCCTCGGGCCAGCGCGAGTACGGGCCGACCGAGGTCGCCCGGGTGCGGGCGATCCGCCGGCTGCTGGCCGTCGGGCTGACCGTCGACGACCTGGCCAGCCGCCCGCACCGCCTGGACCTGCTCACCGAGGAGCCGCCGCGCCGCTGCTCGGACTCCCCCGGCCTGGAGACCTTCGCCCCGGTGGTCACCGCCCGGCTCGCCGCCCTGGACGCCGAGATCGCCCGGCTGACCGCCCTGCGCGAGCGCCTCGCCCGGCACGTCGCCGCCGGGGGCGCGGACCTGCCGGGCTGACCCGGTCCACCATCCGGAACACGGCTCGCCCGGAACGCGGCGCGGGGGGGGCGCCGCCCCCCGGCCCCCCCCCCGAGCGGCGCCGGGGGAGAGGCCCCCCCCCCGGCGCGGCGGGGGGGGCCCCCCCCCCCCCCCCCCCCCCGGCCCCGCGCGGGGCGCCCCGGCGGGGGGACGCCGGCCCCGCGGCCCCCCCGGACCGCCGCGACGGGGGAGGCGCGGCGTTCCGGGCGAGGTCTGCGGGGGGGAGCTAGCCGGCGTCCGGGGCGAGTCGGCCGTCGAGGGGCTCGGGGTGGGGCTCGGGGGCGGGCCAGCCGATCCGGGTGGCGCAGAGCGAGACGACCGCGGCGGAGACGGCGACGGCGGCCATGCCCCACACCAGGCTGGTGGCGTCGGCGATGAAGCCGATCACGGCGGGCCCGGCGAGCAGCCCGGTGGTGCCCATCGCGGCGACCAGGGAGAGCGCGTCCGAGCCCTGGCGGGCCGCGGCGACGTAGACGCACGGGGTGACCGCCGCGACGCCGAGGCCGACGCAGGCGAAGCCGATCAGGGTCGGCACGACGCCGCCGACGAGCAGGGCGAGGGCCAGTCCGGCGCCGGCCAGCAGGCTGCCGGTCCGCACGATCCGGCCGTCGCCGAAGCGGGTGCGCCAGCCGTCCGCGAAGATCCGGGCGAGCACCATCATCACCGAGACGACGGCGATGCCCAGCGGGGCGAGCCCGGCACCGGCGTTCACGACGTCCTTGAGGTAGAGCGCGGACCAGTCGTTCATGGCGCCCTCGGTGACGGTGCCGAACACCATCGCCAGGCCCATCCAGAGGGTCGCCGCGGCCGGGAGGGCGAAGCGGCGGCGGTCCTTCTTCGCGGCCGACGCCTGCTCCTGGTCCGGTTGCTCCTGGTCCGGCCCGTCCTGCGCCGCGGCCGGCGCGTCGTCCGTGAGCAGACCGGGCCGGGCGACCACGACCAGCACCGCGAGCAGCGCGGCGGCGAGCCCGAAGTGCACGGCGAGCGTGCCGGTGAAGGCGGTGACGCCGGAGGCGAGCAGCGCGGCGAGCAGCGAGCCGGCGCTGAAGGTGGCGTGCAGGCGGGACATGGTGGTCCGCGCGTAGCGGGCTTCCAGCGCCGCGCCCTGGGCGTTCATCGCGACGTTCAGGCAGCCCACGGCGACGCCGTCGCAGAACAGCACCAGCAGGGTGAGCGGGTAGTCGGGCACCACGGACAGGGCGACCAGGACGACGCCGAGGGCGAGCGCGGAGAGCACGGACAGCAGGCGGGAGCCGAACCGCCGCATCAGCACCGCGACCAGCGGGAAGGACACCGCCGCGCCGACCCCGCAGGTCATCAGCAGCAGGCCGATCTGGGCCTCGCCGAGGTCGAGCCGGGCCTTCAGCGCGGGGATCCGGGAGACCCAGGTCGCGTACTGGAATCCGAGCAGGAAGAACAGTGCGGCGATGGCCAGTTGGGACCGGCGGAAGTCGTCGCGAACGGGGGACATGTGCATCAGCCCACTTCGGCTCTGGGTGGGAACCCGAGGGACGGGTCGGTGGAGGGGGACAACGACTGCACGACGGCAGCGACGGCGGTCGGGGCCGGGACGGCGACGGCGATGGTGGCCGGGGCGGCGGCCGGGCTCAGCGGCATCGCCATGTAGAGCGCCTCGGGGCCGTAGCTCCCGGGCAGTCCGATCTCGGGGCGGGCGCGGTAGCCCAGCGGGGCCCACACCACCTGCGAGCCGCGGACGGCGACCAGGGACATGGTGCGGTAGCCGCGGGCCCGGGCGGTCTCCTCCAGGCCGCGCAGCATCCGGTGGGCCAGGCCGCGGCCGCGCAGGTCCTCGGCGACGACCAGGTCGTGGAGGTGCATGTTGGTCGCGCGGACGCCGCCGGCCTCGGCCCGGCTGAGGTCGGGGCACTGGAACAGCGGGTAGGGCAGGGCCAGCAGGTAGCCGCCGAGGCCGCCGGCGTGCTCCAGGACGAAGCAGGTGTCGGGCGAGGCGCGGTGGCGGGAGCGCAGCGCCTCGCGGCCTTCGGACAGGCCGCTGGCGGCGTAGGCGCGTTCCTCCAGTGCGACGACGCCGTCCCAGTCCTCCTCCTGGAGCAGCCGGATGCTCAGGTCGGTCATCTGCCGCTGTCTCCGTCCGGGCCGCCGGCTCCGCCGATGCAGGTGTAGGGCAGCGGCTCGAAGCCGTTGAACCCCTGGGTGGTGTAGGCGGTGGCGTAGGCGCCGCAGGAGTGGATCCAGACCGGTTCGCCGGAGGCGATCGCGCGCGGGACGCGGACCAGGCCGTCCTCCTGGGCGTACGCGTCGTCGCTGTCGCAGGTCGGGCCGGCGACGACGGCGTTGACGAACTGGCCGCCGGGGTGGGTGGGGAATTCGAGCCGGTACTGGAGCTCGTCCATCTCGTACAGGCCGTTGAACTTGCCGCAGCTCAGGAAGAGCCAGTCCTCGCGGGTGCCGTCGAGCTGGTGCCGGGAGGAGAGCCGGGCGACGTGGGCGCGGATCGCGCCGTGGTCGGCGACGAGGTGCCGGCCGGGCTCCAGCAGGAACTCCAGCGGCGCGGCGTTGACGGTGCGCAGCCGGTCCATGCCCTCGCGGATGACCGCGAACATCTTGTCCAGCGGCGGGTCGAGCGGGCGGCCGTGCCGGTCCAGGACGCCGAGGGCGGGCAGACCGCCGCCAAGGTTGATCCGCTGCGGGGTGATGCCGCGCCAGTTGAGCGCCTCCAGGACGGCGGCGAGCGAGTCCACGGCGGCGCCCCAGGCTTCGGCGGTCATCTGCTGGGAGCCGACGTGCACGGAGAGTCCGGACGGGGTGAGGCCGGCCGAGCGGGCGGCGTCCAGGACGCGCAGGGCGTCCTCGGGCGAGCAGCCGAACTTGCGGCTCAGGCCCCACAGGGCGCCGTCGCCCGAGGTGGCGACCCGGCAGAACACCCGGGAGCCGGGGGCGTGTTCGGCGATGGCGGCGACGTCCTCCAGGCTGTCGGTGGCGAAGTCGCGCACGCCCAGCCGGTAGGCCTCGGCGATGTTGCGGTCGGACTTGATGGTGTTGCCGTAGTGGATGCGGTCGGGGCTCACCCCGGTGCGCAGGGCCTGGGCGATCTCCTGGGGGCTGGCCGCGTCGAAGCCGGAGCCGAGGGCGGCGAGGCGGCTGAGCACCTCGTCCACCGGGCAGGCCTTCATGGCGAACCGGACGGTGACGTCGGGCAGTTCGCCGATCAGGTCGGTGTACTGGCGCTCGATACCGTCGAGGTCGTAGATGATCCGGTCGTCGGTGGCGGCGGCGAGGGCGGCGCGGAGCGCCGTCCGGTCGTGCGCGGCCGGGTCGGGCGCGACGCCGGTGTGGGCGGTGGTGTGGTGCGCCGGGGCGCGGTGGGCGATGGTCTGACGTATCACGAATGGCTCCCGGTGCGGCTACCGCGGCAGCCGGTCGGCGGGCGTGGCCTTGCTCGCCCGCATGAGCGGACCCCACGCGTCGATCAGCAGCGCGAAGTCCTCGATGTCCGCCTGCGCTTCGTCGAGCAGACGCGCCCGCTGGGGCGCCAGGTGGTCGGCGAACTCGGCGTACTTCCCGCCGAGTCGCCGGTAGCAGTGGTCCAGCGCGTCGAGCCGTCGGTGGTTCTCCGCGCGGT
The DNA here is from genome assembly GCF_042731835.1 of Kitasatospora sp. NPDC059817. NCBI lineage: Bacteria > Bacillati > Actinomycetota > Actinomycetes > Kitasatosporales > Streptomycetaceae > Kitasatospora > Kitasatospora sp. NPDC059817. The sequence continues at coordinate 39,762 of NZ_JBHWIR010000035.1, forward strand.
CCGTCGCGGCGCTGCGGCGGGCGGAGTCGGCGATGACGTCGGCGCGGATGTGGTGCGCCTCGTCGAGGAGGGCCCCGCGGGCCGCCTCCATCTCGGAGTAGACCGGGTAGAGGTAGAGCATGGAGAGCAGGAACTTGGCGTAGCGCAGCTGGTAGGCGGTGAAGCCCGTGCCGGTGCGCCGTTCCGGGGTGTAGTAGTTGACGATGTGCCGGTTGTGGACGACGCCGGGCAGGGTGGCGTCGCGGACGAGGTGCAGCAGGAAGTAGTCGCTGCCGATGGTGGCGGTGGCGGGCGGCAGCGGGACGCGGTCGTAGACCTCGTGGTCGAGGGCGACGTTGCACATGTCGATCCGCCAGATGTCGGGCAGGTCGAGCACGGCGCGGTCGCGGCGGAACGGGTCGGTGCCGCCGCCGGTGAAGGAGTCGGCGACGAGTTCGCGGCGTTCCTGCTCGCTCGCGCCGGTGGGCGCCCAGAGCGCGACGACCTGGTGGTAGGCGTCCGGGTCGAGTTCGCGGATCTCGCCGATGTCGACGGAGAGTTCACCGATGAAGGAGCCGCCGACCAGGGCGACGGGCTTGTCGGCGTGCACCGGGTCGAGGGTGACCTCGGTGACGGCGGCGGCCGCGTCGGCCGCCTTGAGGCCGAGCGTGGCGAGCTCGCGCTCGATCGGGAACACCGGTTCGCCGTCGAGCAGTTGGTACGCGCTGTCGGAGTCGCGGCGGTGCACGGAGGCGCAGCCGAGCGCGCCGGCGAGCAGGAACGCCCGGTTGGTGCAGGCGCCGTAGGAGACGGCGTCGGGGAGCATCAGGTCGAGCAGTTTGTCGCCGAGCGGCCCGTCGGGGCCGGCGGCGCCGGAGCGCTCGATCACGTCGCGCAGGAAGGCGCGTTGGGCGGCCTCGTCGAGGTGGTGGACGACCACCTCCCCGGCCTCGAAAGCGGCACCAGAGCCGGCACCGGGCGCAGCACCGGACCCGGCGGCGGGCAGCGCGGCGACGGCCTCGGCGTGCCGCCGGTAGGTGGCCGGATCGGCGGAGTCCAGGATCAGCAGGTGCACCCGGACGCCGAACCGCCGTGCGGCGTAAGCGGCTTCGGCGCCGATCGCCGCGATGGTGGCCGCGCACTCGCGGTTGGTGGGCAGGGTCAGGCAGACGGCGCGCATGCCGGCTCCCCCGTGGACTCGGCGGGCTGCGGGGCGGGCCGGTCGTCCGCGGACTCCGGGCCGCGCCAGGAGCGCAGGCCGAGCAACCGCTCGCCGAGTTCGGTGAGTTCGGCGGGCCCGTAGCGCAGCGACTCGTGGCGGGTCGCGTCGCCGACCAGGGTGCGGTTCCAGTCCGGGGTGGCGAGGGTGCGCCAGGACTCCACCCGGGAGCGGCGCAGCTGCGCGGCCTCCTCCAGCGCGGGCATCATCGACAGGTACTGCACGGCGCGGACGCCGTTCTCGGAGGTGTTGCGGGCGACGCCGTGGGCGAGCAGGCCGTTCCAGATCAGCAGGTCGCCGGCCTTCAACTCGGGCCGCACCACCGGGAACTCGGTGCGGTCGACGTCCGGGCGGATCGGGTCGCGGTCGGCGGCCTGGGCGGCCTGCCACTCGTTGAAGCGGCGGAACAGCTCCGGGTTGCACTGGAAGCCGCCGTGGTCGGGCCGGGTGTCGTCGAGCGCGATGATGCCCTGGACGCGCTGGGGCAGCATGCCCTGGGTGGTGTCGACGTCCCAGTGCAGTTCGATGTCGAAGCCCCGGTCGGTGGGCTCGATCAGCGCGCGGTCGCGGTTGCGGATGTTCGGCGGGTTGAGGTTGAGCCGGTCGAGGGTGACCCAGAGCTCCTCGCAGTCCCAGACGTCGACGAAGGCGTCGTAGACCCGCCGGGCCTGTCTGCTGTCCCAGATCAGCTGGTGGTGGTAGGCCTCGACGAAGCCGTAGATGTGCAGTTCCCGGTCGAGTTCGTCGCGGTGGTCGCGTTCGCGGTACCAGTCCTCGGGGCGGTCGGGCGAGAGGCCCTGGAAGTCCCAGGCGAAGTCGAGCAGGCGCCGTGCGGCCTCGGCCGGGATGGCCTCCTTGACCACGATGTAGCCGTAGGTCTGCCAGAACGCGAAGTCCTCCTCGGAGAGCACCCGCAGCGGACGCTCCTTGCGGACTTCGCGCAGCGCCGTGCGCGCGAGGTAGCTCTCCCCGTCCTCGCTGAAGTAGGGGCGCGCCGAGGCGGCTCGGTGCAGATATCCGTCAGGGCTCGGCATGGGCAGTCACTCCATGGTTCGTAGTCGACGCAGCGCTTCCTGGACGCACAGTGCGGGCACGGCGAGCCGACGGCCCGTCACCGGCCGTGCGTGGAATTCAGTCCGCGGACCGCATGCCGTCCGCATGCGCTCCACCTCGCCCGGGCCCCGGCCGTGCAAGGTTTCGCCACGTCAGGGGGCCAACTCGCCGGTCCGGCAAGGCCCCTCACCCTGCCTCAGCCCTGGCCGAACCGCGCCCCTCATACGTTGGACTAGACCAACTAATGGTGTCAACCCTCGACGGCTGGTTACCAATAGGGAAATCCCGCAGTTCAGATGGCCCCTTGGGGTTCGCTTTATGTTTCGGAGAGTGACATAAGCCGGAGTATGTTTCGGGAATTGACATACCCGGACGTGAACCAAAACGAGTTCCCCAGCGTTGCGCCCTGACCTTCGCGCCGTACGTTGGGCCTATGGCACACCGCCCCGCCGCCACCCGGCTCACCCCGCCCGGCTGGCTGACCGCGAGCCTGCGCCCCAAGGCCGCGCCGGTCCCCTGGGCCGCCGCCGCCCGGGCCTCGGTGGCGCTGGCCGCGCCGCTCGCGGTCGGCACGGCCACCGGCCGGCCCGGGTACGGCGCGCTGGTGTCGATGGGCGCGCTGTCCGGGGTCATCGGGGACACCGCGGACGCCTACCGGATGCGGGTGTTCAACATCGCCGTGCCGCAGCTGTTCGGCGCCCTCGGGGTCCTGCTCGGCACCCTGGTGTACGGTGCGGGCTGGACGGCCGTCGCCGTGCTGACCGCCGTCGCCCTGGTCTCCGGCATGATCTCCTCGATCGGCGCGGTCGCCTCGGTGTCCGGACTGCTCCTGCTGCTCAACGCGGTGGTCGGCGCCGGACTGCCGCTGCCCTCCCCCTGGTGGGCGCCGCCCGGACTGCTGCTGCTCGGCGGCCTGTTGGTGCTCGGCCTCACCCTGCTCGCCTGGCCGCTGCGCGGCGGCGCGCCGGAGCGCTCCGCCGTGGCCGGCACCTACCGGTCGGTCGCCGCCTTCCTGGAGGCCGCCGGCACCCCCGGAGCCGACGACGCCCGGCAGGCGCTCACCCAGTCGCTGAACCAGTCCTACGACCTGCTGCTCGCCCGCCGGGCCCGCCGGCACGGCCGCTCCCCCACCCTGGTCCGGCTGCTCGCCCAGCTCAACGCCGCCATCCCGGTGGTGGAGGCCGCCTCGGCGGCGCAGCTGCGCCCGCGCGAGTACGGTCCGCTGCCGCCCGCCTACCCGGCGGCGGTGCGCGAGCTGGCCGCGGCCGTCGAGCGGGGCCGCTCCGGATCGACCCCGCCGCCCGGACTGCCCGATCCGGCCGGGCCGTCCACCCGCGCCCTGGTCGCCGCGATCGGCCACGCCCGGGCCGTCGCGCACGAGCCCGCACCCGACCCGTACGCCGACGGCGACCCGCTCGGCCGGCCCGCCGCGCTGCGGGTCCGCACCCGCCGGGCCGCCCACGCGCTGCTGCTGTCCGGCGCGTCCTGGCGGTACGGGCTGCGGCTGGCCCTGTGCATCGGCCTCGCCCAGATCCTGGTGTCGGTGATCGCGGTGCCCCGCTCGTACTGGGTGTCACTGACCGTCACCTTCGTGCTGAAGCCCGACTTCGGCTCGGTGTTCTCCCGGGCGGTGCTGCGCGCGCTCGGCACCGCCGCCGGGCTGCTGATCGCCATCCCGGTGCTGGCCGAGGTGCCGCACGGCTGGTGGGACGTGCCGGTGATGGCGGCGCTGGCGGCCCTGATCCCGGTGCTGTCGGCGAAGGGGTACGCGTTCCAGACCGCGGCGATCACCCCGGTGATCCTGCTGCTCTCCGACCTGCTCAACCACCGGGGCTTCCACCTGGTGCTGCCCCGGCTGTACGACTCGCTGATCGGCTGCGGCATCGCGCTGCTGACCGGCTACCTGCTGTGGCCGGAGTCCTGGCACACCCGGATCGGGGAGCGGCTGGCCGACGCCGTCGCGGACTCCGCCGCGTACGTCTCGCTGGCCTTCACCACCGGGCCCGGGGCCGACCAGCCGGCCCGCGCCCGGTACCGGCGGCGGCTCTACCGGGACCTGTCCGCCGTGCGCAGCGAGTTCCAGCGGGCGCTCACCGAACCGCCGCCGGTCGGGGCCCGGGCCGAGGCCTGGTGGCCGCTGGTGATCGCGGTCGAGCGGATCGTGGACACCACGACCGCCACCCGGGTCCGGGTCGAGCACGGCGCTCCGGCGCCGTCCCCGGCCGAGGTCGGCGCCGTCGTCCGGGAGCTGTCCGACCTGGCCGGGGCGCTGCGCAGCGGCGGGCCGCTGCCCGAGGCCGGGCCGGACGACCTCCGGCCCGACTGTGCGCTGGGCCGGCTGCACCGCGAGGTGCAGGCGGCGCGGGCGGTGGTGCCCGCCTGAGGGCCGGGCCGGCCGGTCCTGGAGCGGCCGCCCGGGCGTCCGTCCCGCCGAAGCCCGGGCCAGTCCCGCCGCAGGCCCGGTCAGTCCTGGATCCGCCGCCAGGGCCGGTCCGCCTCCAGTTCGAAGGCCAGCTCCAGCAGCAGCCGCTCCTGCCCGTGCGCGGCAGAGAGGTGCACGCCGATCGGCAGGCCGCTCGGCGCGGCGCCGGTGGGCAGGGCGATGCCGGGGCCGCCGGTCACGTTGTTGACCGGGGTGAAGGCCACGTAGCGCTGGAGGCGCTCGATCAGCTCGTCGAAGGCCACGTTCGGGCTGAGGTGGCCGATCGGCGGGGCGGCGTGCGCGAGGACCGGCGAGAGGATCACGTCGTGGGTGCGGAAGAGGCCCGCGTACGCGGCTTCGGCGCCGCGCAGCCGGCGCAGCACGGCCGGGGTGTGCAGGAACTCCCGCTGGTAGAGCCGGCGCAGCCCGGTGGTCAGGCCGTCGAGCCGGTTGATCCGGAAGCTGCGGTCCAGCATCAGCCGGCCGCTGACCGCGATGGCGAAGGCGATGTAGCCCCAGTAGAGGACGAAGTCGCGGGAGAACTCCTCGCCGAACGGCAGGGTGGTCTCCTCCACGTGGTGGCCCAGTGCGGCCAGCCGGGCGGCGGTCTGCTCGACGGCGGCGCGGGTGGGTTCGTCTGTGGTGGCGAGCGGCGAGTCCACGACCAGTCCGATCCGCAGCCGGCGCCGCCCCGGGCCTTCGACCAGGCCGAGCGGGGGCAGCGCGGGGTTGCGGTGGTGGCGCTCGGCGGCGGCGTAGAAGGCGGCGGTGTCGCGGACGGAGCGGGTGAGCACGCCGTCGGTGACGAGGTCGATCGGCAGTTTGCCGCCCTGGGCGTTGGTGACCAGGCGGCCCCGGGTGGGCTTGAGTCCGACCAGTCCGCAGCAGGCGGCCGGGATGCGGATCGATCCGCCGCCGTCGTTGGCGTGCGCGATCGGCACCACTCCGGCGGCGACCAGCGCGGCCGAGCCGCCGGAGGAGGCGCCGGCCGAGTGCGAGGGCTTCCACGGGTTGCGCACCGGCTGGGCGGTGGCGAACTCGGTGGAGGCGTTGAGGCCGAACTCGGGCAGCCGGGTCTTGCCGAGGACGGCCAGGCCGGTGGCGAGGAACTGGTCGGTGAAGCGGGAGTTGCGCCGGGCCGGGCGGGCCTGGAAGGCCTCGCTGCCCATGCCGGTCGGCAGGCCGCGCAGGTCGACGTTGTCCTTGAGGAAGGTGGGGACGCCGTACAGCGGGCCGTCGGTGCCGTCCGGGCCGAGCCGGGGCCGGTCGTAGGACGGGTGGGCGACGGGGGTGAGCGTCCGGTCGACCTGGGCGGCGCGGGCGGCGGCGGCCGCGGCCAGTTCGGCGGGGGCCACCTCGCCGGCGCGGACGAGGGCGGCCAGGGCCACGGCGTCGTGCGCGCCGAGGGCGTCGTCGGTGAACCCGTGGGCCCGCTCGTCGGTCATCCGAACTCCCCAATCCCTACTGACCGGTAGTCGCGCAAGAGTTCGCAGTGTAGGCGCGGGGCGGCGCCCGGGGATACCCCACCCCCGGCGCCCGCCGTCGGCCCCCGACGGCGCACGGGCGTTCGGCATGCGCCCCCGCGTTCACCCCACCCGCCGGTCGGAGATCGTTTCGCCGACGGCCCCGGGGAAAGGCCGGATCACGAACCGATCCGGTCCACCCCCCACCCCAAGGTGACGCCCGTGCCCACCCAGTACACCTCGGCCACCGCCCCCGGCGCCCTCCCCCTGCTCGGCCACGTCCCCGCGTTCGTCCGCCGGCCGCTGGAGTTCGTCGCCGGCCTGCCCGCCCACGGCGACCTCGTCCGGCTGCGGCTCGGCCCGCTGGACGCGTACGTCGCCTGCCACCCCGAGCTGGTCCGCCAACTGCTCACCGAGGACCGCACCTACGACAAGGGCGGGCTCGTCCTCGACAAGGCCCGCGAGGTCTTCGGCGACGGCCTGGCCACCTGCCCGGCCGCCGCGCACCGGCGCCAACGCCGCATGCTGCAACCCGCGTTCCACCGCGACCGGCTGCCCGGCTACGCCGCGATGATGGCCGAGGAGATCGCCGGCACCACCGCCTCCTGGAGCGACGGCGACGTGGTCGACGTCCCCGCCGCGATGTACCGCCTCACCACCGCGGTGACCGCCCGCTGCCTGTTCGCCGCCCACGAGCGGGCCGGCTCGCTGCCCGTCCACGACAGCATGGACGTCATCACCCGCGGCGTCGGCCGGCGCGTCATGATGCCGCTGCCCGGCACCGACCGCATCCCCACCCCGGGCAACCGCCGCTTCCGCCGCGCCCAACAGGACCTGAAGGAGGTCACCCGGCGGCTGCTCGCCGACTACCGCGCCGCCGGCACCGATCACAACGACCTGCTGTCCACGCTGCTCAGCGCCCGCGACGAGGACGGGCGGGGGCTCACCGACGCCGAGATCCACGACCAGGTGGTCACCTTCCTGCTCGCCGGCATGGAGACCACCGCCGCCACCCTCTCCTGGGCCTGGACCCTGCTCGCCGCCCACCCGGCCATCCGCGACCGCCTGCACGCCGAGCTGGACACCGTGCTCGACGGCCGCCCCGCCCGCCACGAGGACCTGCCCGCCCTGCCGCTCACCGCCAGGGTGGTCACCGAGACGCTGCGGCTCTACCCGCCGGTGTGGATCCTCAGCCGCGTCGCCGCCGCCGACGCCGAACTCGGCGGCCACCGCGTCCCGGCCGGCGCGACCATCCTGTTCAGCCCGTACCTGCTGCACCGCCGCGCCGACGTCTTCGCCTGCCCCGCCCGCTTCGACCCCGACCGCTGGCTCACCATCACCCGCCCCTCCCCCGGCACCTACGCCCCCTTCGGCCTCGGCGCCCGCCGCTGCATCGGCGACGTGTTCGGCACCACCGAGGCCGCCCTCGCCATCGCCACCATCGCGGCCCGCTGGACCGTCACCCCCACCCCCGGCCGCCCGGTCCGCCCCGCCCGCAGCTCCTCGCTGTCCCCCCGCCCCTTCACGGCCACCCTCGCCCGCCGGGCGTGGTGACCGGGGCTCCCGCCCCGCACCGGCGGCGGGCGGGAGCCCCTCCTGACGATGCGTCACATGGTGCGCGGCGGGCGGGGGATGCCCTGCCAGCGGTAGAGCATCGACTCCCACGTGTAGGTGTAGGTGAAGGTGACGTCGAAGCTGGTGGTCCGCTCCAGGTGCGGCTGGCCGGGGGTCTCCGGGTCGAGCCAGGTGGTCGCGCCGTAGACGGACGCCCGCGGGTACACGCAGATCGTCCAACGGAACCAGCCCGAGGAGAGCTGGACGTCCTGGGACGGCACGTTGCCGCCCGGCGTGCTGAAGCTCCAGGCGTACGTGCCGGCGTCCAGGAACAGCCGCCGCTCGACGCACTGCTGCGCCGGCGTCACAGGGGCCGGCAGCGGCACCAACTGCCCGTAGCCCTGGAGGAATTCGCGTTCGGTCGCGGCGGATGCCGTCCCGGCCGTCGGCCCGGCCACCAGGGCGAGCAGGACGGCCGTCAGGGCCGGGATCCAGGAGAGTCTGCGCAGCATTCGATCCTCCGGCCGGACGGAGGCCCGGCGAGTGTGGACGGAAGTGGTCTACGCCAATCCTGCCGGGCCGGGTGCGGCCGTTCCCATCCCAGACCTCTGGGGTGGCCGCCGGGTCAGTCCTCGCTTCGCCGGTCGGCCGCCAGGGTGGTGAGCAGTCGCTCGATGGCCTCCAGCCGGCGGTGCAGGTCCTCGACGTCGCCGCGGGTGGCGCTCTGCTCGGCGGGCTTGAGGGTGATCACCAGCTGGCCGTCGGGCTCCAGCCGCCCGACCGCGACGTCGCGGATCGTGTCGCCGTTCTGGACGCGGACGGCGTGCTCGATCTCGGACGCGCGCAGCGCCAGCCCGCGCAGCGCGCCCGGGACGAGCTTGCCGTCGCGCACCACGGTGGTCGGGGTGCCCTCCAACAGCCGGGCGGCACGCGGGTCGTGGGCCAGCCAGCGGGTGACGGCGGCGTTCACCGCGATCAGGGTGACCGCACCGATGGCGCCGCCGAGCAGGCTGTTGTCATTGCCGATGATCGCGTTCTGCACCACGTTGGACAGCAGGAAGATGACCACCATGTCGAAGGTGTTCAGGCCCGCCAGCCCGCGCTTCCCCGCGATCCGGAACAGGATCAGGATCAGCGCGTAGACCGCGATCGTGCGGAGGATCTTCTCCACGATCGGAATCTGGACGATCACCAGGTCGTGCCACATGGCCCCGCTCCTTCAACCCCTCGGCCGGACGGGGCGGGCAGCGCCCGGGCCCGACGGTACGCGCCCCGCCGGGCCCCGGCCAGCACCCGGACGAACCCGGGTCCCCGGCCGGACAGGACCTACGAGCGGCGCTTCGGCTTGCCGCGCTTGGCCGCGGCCGCACCCCGGCCGCCCGCCGCGGGCTTCGGCCGGCCCTTCTGCTGGCCGCCCTTCTGCTGACCGGACTTCTGCTGACCGGACTTCTGCTGGCCGGACTTCTGCTGGCCGCCCTTCTGCGGCTGGGACTTGCGCGGCGCCGCGGCCTTCTGGGGCTCGGCCGCCGGCTGGGCGCCGCGCCCGCGCGAGCTGTTGACCGTGCGGCCCCGGACGATGCCGATGAACTCCTCGACCAGCTCCGTCGTGCGGTCCTCCGGCCAGGCGAGCGCCACCTGGGACTGCGGCGCCTCGGCGACCGGCCGGAAGGTGAGGTCCTTGCGGTGGTGCAGCCGGGCCAGCGACTGCGGCACCAGCAGCACGCCGACGTTGGCCGCGACCAGCTCGATGGCGTCGGCGGTGCTGGCCGGGCGCTCGATCGCCGGGCGGCCGGGCAGCTCGCCCGGCCAGCCGAGGGTGTCGTCGAGCGGGTGGAACACCACCTCCTCGGCGAGGTCGCCGAGCGCGACCTCCTCGGCGGCCGCGAGCCAGTGGTCCTTGGGGAAGACCACGACGGTGGTCTCGGCGTAGAGCGGGATCGCGCTGAGCACGTCCCGGTCGACGGGCAGCCGGACGAGCCCGGCGTCCGCGGTGCCCTCGCGCAGCGTCCCCTCGCCGTCCCCGGCCGGGACGGCGAGGAGGTCGAGCCGCACGTCCGGGAGCCGCTCGGACCACACCCGGACCCATTTGCCGGGGGTCACGCCCGGGACGTACGCGAGCCGGAAGGACGGGTTCACCTGCATGTCTGTCACAGGGCAAGGCTACCGACCGTGACCGGGAGCGCCCGCGCACTCCCTTACCCTTGTCACCATGACATCGCTCAAGCAGAAGACCAGCCAGACCATGAAGCCGGCCACCGCCGCCAAGAAGCTGGGGATCTACCTCGACGCGGCGCCGACCGGCTTCCAGGAGGGTGTGGTCTCCCGCGAGGAGCTCAGCGCGCTTCAGGCCGACCCGCCGCAGTGGCTCCAGGAGCTGCGCCAGAACGGCCCGCACCCTCGCCCGGTGGTCGCCGCCAAGCTCGGCGTCTCCATCGCCGGCCTGGCCCGCGGCGGCGTGACCGAGGCGCTCACCACCGAGCAGATCGAGGCCGTCAAGGCCGAGAACCCGCTCTGGCTGCAGCACGAGCGCGCCAACCAGGTGGACGTCCGCAAGGAGGCCGTCCGGATCAAGGAGAAGCAGGAGAAGGACGCCGCGGCGCTTGCCGCCAAGGCTGCCAAGGCCGCCAAGGCCGGCTGACCCGCGCGCTCCGGCCGCCGGCCGGGCCCGATTGTCAGACCCCTGCGCAAGGCTGGTGGCGGGGCGCCGGGCGCGGCGCGGGGCGCCGAGGCGGGGCGGGCAGGGGCGATGGGGGCGTGGCGGGGGGGAGGCGCGCGGGCGCCCCCCGGCCGCGCCGGGGCGGGGGCGGGGGGGCGGCCCGG
>NZ_JBHWIR010000036.1:0-37527 GCF_042731835.1 Kitasatospora sp. NPDC059817
TCGGACGCGGCGGGGATGCGGACCCGGGCGGTGCGGGACGGGGACTTCTGGGTGCTGAACGGGGTGAAGCGCTGGATCACGAACGCGGGTGTCTCGGAGTTCTACACGGTGATGGCGGTGACGGATCCGGAGCTGCGCTCGAAGGGGATTTCGGCGTTCGTGGTGGAGAAGGGCGACGAGGGGGTGTCGTTCGGTGCGCCGGAGAGGAAGTTGGGGATCAAGGGTTCGCCGACGCGTGAGGTGTACTTCGACAATGTGCGGATTCCTGCGGACCGGATGATCGGTGCGGAGGGGACGGGTTTCGCGACGGCGATGCGGACGTTGGACCACACGCGGGTGACGATCGCGGCGCAGGCGGTGGGGATCGCGCAGGGGGCGTTGGACTACGCGAAGGGGTATGTGAAGGAGCGGCGGCAGTTCGGGAAGGCGATCGCGGAGTTCCAGGGTGTGCAGTTCATGCTGGCGGACATGGCGATGAAGCTGGAGGCGGCGCGGCAGTTGACGTATGCGGCGGCGGCGAAGTCGCAGCGTGGGGACGGGGATCTGACGTTCTTCGGGGCGGCGGCGAAGTGCTACGCGTCGGATGCGGCGATGGAGATCACGACGGACGCGGTGCAGTTGCTGGGCGGGTACGGGTATACGCGGGACTACCCGGTGGAGCGGATGATGCGGGACGCGAAGATCACCCAGATCTACGAGGGGACCAACCAGGTCCAGCGCATCGTCATGGCCCGCAACCTGCCGTAGCCGGACGGCGCCTCGGCCCCGACCGCGCCTCGGCCTCGACCGCGCTTCGGCCTCGACCGCGCTTCGGCCTCGAAAAGCGGGCGACGGCGGGCGGCCCTGCTTCGTAGGCTGCCCGCCATGTCCTCCGCACTGAGCCTGGCCCGGATCACCCCCGACACCATCGACGCCGCCCTCGCCCTGAAGGTGCGCCCCGACCAGGAGGCCCTGGTCGCGTCGGTGGCGACGTCGCTGGCCGAGGCGTACGCCCACGGGGACACCGCCTGGCCCCGGCTGATCATGGACGGGGAACGGCCGGTCGGCTTCGTGATGGCGTTCTTCGACATCAGGTTCAACCCCGAGCAGCCGGACGACCGCCCCCGCTCCGGCCTCTGGCGCCTGCTCGTCGACGCCGAGCAGCAGCGCGGCGGCTACGGCCGCTTCGCCGTCGAGCAGGTCTGCGCCGAGATCCGCCGCCGCGGCGGCACCCGCGCCACCGTCACGTACGTCCCCGGCCCGGAGGGCCCCGCCGCCTTCTACACCGGCCTGGGCTTCCGCCCGACCGGCGAGACGAGCGGCGACCAGGCGGTGGCGGAGCGGGAGCTGGAGCCGGCCACGTCCTAGAGCCGGCGGTGACGAGTAGGGTGCCGGACCATGACCGAGCCGGACTTCCTCACCACGACCAGGTCGTTCTACGACGCCATCGCCGTCGACTACGCCGACCGCTTCCGCGACGAACTGGCCGGCGAACCGCTGTCCCGGGCGGTGCTCGCGGCCTTCGCCGATCTGGTCCGCGCCGAGTCGGTCCGCACCGGGCGCGCGGACGGCCCGGTGGCCGAACTGGGCTGCGGCCCCGGCCGGGTGACGCACCACCTGCACGGCCTCGGCCTCGACGTCCGCGGCATCGACCTGTCGCCGAGGATGGTCGAGCTGGCCCGCGCGACGTACCCCGGGCTGGACTTCGCCGAGGGTTCGCTGTTCGACCTCCCGCTGCGCGACGGCGAGTTGACCGGCGCGGTCGCCTGGTACTCGATCATCCACACCCCGGCGGAGCGCCTGCCGGAGGTGTTCGCCGAGTTCGCGCGGGTGCTCGCCCCGGGCGGCCACCTGCTGCTCGCCTTCCAGGTCGGGGACGAGCCGCTGCGGATCGACCAGCCCTTCGGCCACCCGGTGACGCTGGACTTCCGCCGCCAGCAGCCCGACCGGATCGCGGAGTTGGTCCGCGCGGCCGGCTTGCGGCTCACCTCCCGCACGCTCCGCGAGCCGGAGGAGGGCGTGCAGCCGACCCCGCAGGCCTACCTGCTGGCCCGCAAGCCCGCCTGAGTCGTCTGAGTCGCCTGGGGCGGTGGTGACAGCGGCATGACAGTGGTTCCGGTGGGGTGTGAGAGGTCTGACAGCGGTTGCCCCGAACCTTGGTGACTGCACGTCAGTCCACCGAAACGGGAGGCCCTGCCCCATGCCCCGACCCCGCCTCACCTCCGCGCTCAGAACCGGTGCCGCCGCGGCCGCCGGGCTGCTGCTGGCCGGTCTCGCCCCGGCCGCCTCGGCGGCGGCGGCCCCGGCGGCGCCGGTGCCCCGGCTGGACTGGCGGTCCTGCGTACCGGACTTCGACTGCGCCCGCGCCACGGTGCCGATGGACTACCGCGACCCGGCCGGGCGCACCGTCGAGCTGGCCGTCATCCGGCACCCCGCGACCGACCCGGCGCACCGGATCGGCTCGCTGTTCTTCAACCCCGGCGGCCCGGGCGTGCCCGGCACCCAGGCGCTGCCCGTCGTGTACGGGATGCTCCCGGCGCAGGTGCGGGAGCGGTTCGACCTGGTCGGCTTCGACCCGCGCGGCGTCGGCGACTCCACCCTGCCGCAGTGCTTCCCGGACGCGGCGGCCGAGCAGGGCCTGCTCGCCGGGCTGCCGGCCGGCTACCCGGTCGGCGCCGCCCAGGAGTCGGCCTGGGCGACGACGTACGCGCGCTTCGGCCGCCAGTGCGCCGACAACGAGCGGACCGGCCTGCTCGCCCACCTGTCCACCGCCGACACGGCCCGTGACCTGGACCTGCTGCGCGCCGCCGTAGGCGACCGCCGGCTGAGCTACCTCGGTACCTCGTACGGCAGCTACCTGGGCACCACCTACGCCAACCTCTTCCCGACCCGGGTGCGCGCGATGGTGCTGGACAGCGCCCCCGACCCGGTCGCCTGGTCCACCGGGCGCTCGCCGCAGCAGCGCGCCCTGCCGCCGTTCCTGCGCACCGGCAGCGACCTCGCCGGCGCCCGCACCCTGGACGCCTTCCTCGACCAGTGCGCCGACGCCGGCCCCACCGCCTGTGCTTTCGCGGCGGCGGACCGGGACGCCACCCGCGCCAAGTTCGCCGAACTGCTCGACCGGCTCGGCCGGACGCCGGTGACGCTCGGTACCCCGTCGGCGGCGGTCACCTTCGACCAGGCCTCCACCGCCTCCACCGTCCTGCCGATGCTCTACGCCGCCACCCCGGTGCCGAACGCCCCCGGCACCGGCTGGCCGGCGCTGGGCGGACTGCTCCAGCAGCTGTGGACCGCCGCCCCCGACGCCTCGGCGCCGCTGCCGACCGGCGGCCAGCCCAAGCAGGCGCAGACCCTCGGGGCGCTCTGCGCCGACACCGTCAACCCGCCCGCCTCCGGTGCCGACCCGGCCGCCGACACCACCTACCCGGCGCTGTCCGCCCTCGCCCGGGCCCGTGCGGGCGCCACCGGCCCGTACCTGGTCTGGCAGAACCAGCGCTGCGCCGCCTGGCCGGCCGAGGCCGCCCGGGACCGCTACACCGGCCCGTGGAACCGGCCGACCTCCGCGCCGATCCTGGTCGTGGCCCTCACCGGCGACCCGGCCTGGCCCTACGAAGGCTCCCGCGCGCTGGCCGACACCCTCGCCCGCGGCCGCCTGCTGACCGTCCACGGCTACGGCCACACGGCGCTGGGCAACCCGAGCGCCTGCGCCTGGGACCGCGAGCAGCGGTACCTGGTCAGCGGTGAGCTCCCGCCGCCCGGCACGGTCTGCGAGCCGGACCACCAGGCGTTCTAGGTCCTGCCCGGCCGCCCTGGTCGTGCGCGTGCGCGGAATCCGTGCACGCGCACGCACCTCGGTACGATGAACGTCATGAACCGTGCCGACCTCTCCCTGGGCCCGCTGTCCGAGCGGGACCACGCCTTCTACGGCCTGGTCTGGGCCGGCACCACCCTCGCCGCCCAGGTGGACCGCGAGCTCACCCGGGTGCACGGGCTGTCGCTGTCCTGGTTCGAGGTGATGCTCTGGCTCAACGGGCAGCAGGAGCCGGTCGCCGCCTCCGACCTGGGCGCGAAGACGATGCTCAGCCGCAGCCAGGTCTCCCGGGTGGTCGACGCCCTGGCCGCACGCGGCCTGGTGGCCCGCACGCCCTCCGCCTCCGACGCCCGGTCGGTGCGGATCGAACTGACCGGGCAGGGCCGCGCCGCCTTCGCCGAGGCCGACGCCACCCGGCGGGCCGTCCTCGCGCCGGTCTTCACCGACCGGCTCGACGAGGGCGACATCGCGGCCCTGGAGGCGGTCTGGCGAAAGCTGAAGGCCTGAGCCCCGGGCCCCGGGCCGCTACACCGGGTCGGCTACACCGGGTCGGCCTCCGCCGCCTCGGCCCGCGGCCGGCCGGAGGCGGTCGCGATCACCTCGTCCAGCACCTCGCGGGAGCGGAGCAGGTCGGTGACCATCCGGTCGATCCGGTCCCGTTCGGAGGCCAGCTCCTCGACCAGCAGCGGGGTGGCGACCTCGTTCGGGCCGCCGTCGGAGTCGCGCATGCAGGGGAGGATCTTGTAGATCGTGCGGCTGTGCAGCCCGGCCGCGAACAGTTCCTGGATCAGCACGACCCGGTCCACCGCCGGCTCCGGGTACTCCCGGTGCCCGCCGTCGGTCCGCCGGGCGGCCAGCAGGCCCTGCTGCTCGTAGTAGCGCAGCGAGCGCTCGCTCACGCCCGTCCGCCGGGCCAGTTCACCGATCCGCATGCCGCCCACCCCGTCGCCGTGACCGCTTGAACCTGACGCCGATGTTAGCTTCCACGGCCCTCGCACCGGCCGGATAACACGGGACCGCCACCCGGCGCCGTGCCGGGGGTGACGCGCGTCGGCCGACGGGTCGTGCCATGATCCCTGCATGGCTTCCAACGTTTTCTTCGACATCGAGATCGACGGCGTTCCGTCGGGCCGCATCGTCTTCAAGCTGTACGACGACGTCGTCCCCAAGACCGCCCGCAACTTCCGCGAGCTCGCGACCGGCCAGAACGGCTTCGGCTACGAGGGCTCCGGCTTCCACCGCGTGATCCCGCAGTTCATGCTGCAGGGCGGTGACTTCACCAACCACAACGGCACCGGCGGCAAGAGCATCTACGGCGAGAAGTTCGCCGACGAGAACTTCCAGGCCAAGCACACCCGCCCGGGCCTGCTGTCGATGGCCAACGCCGGCCGCAACACCAACGGCTCGCAGTTCTTCATCACCACCATCGTCACCGACTGGCTGGACGGCAAGCACGTCGTCTTCGGCGAGGTCGTCGAGGGCATGGACGTCGTGACGGCGGTCGAGAAGCTCGGCTCGCAGAGCGGCCGCACCTCGGCGAAGGTCACCATCGCCAAGTCCGGCATCGTCGAGTAGTCACCGGTTCACCAGTTCGAAACCGCACACCGCCCCGGCCGCGGAAGTCTGATCAGTCGACTTCCCACCCCGGGGCGGTGGCAGTTTTCGGTACGGTTCCGGGCTTGAGGCGGGCGGGACGGCGGTCAGCCTCGGAGCGGTATCGGATTCTCTGGGCTGTCGAGCCACACAGTGTGACTACCGGGTGTGACGGTGAGGCCGAAGCGGTCGAAGCCGGGTCGATCGTGGCGGCACCACCAGTGCCAGGCTGCCTCCACCTCGTCCCAGAGGCTCCGGGGGCCCGACTGCACCACCTCGTAGTCGTGCCGGCCAGGCTCCCAGTCGACGGTGGCCCACGACGTGATGGCCGTGTCGTGCAGCCACAACGTGTACGTGCCATCGGCGTACCGCTCAACCAGCGGGAACACCCCGGGCACCTGCACCCCGACGGCGAACATGGCCAGCCAACTGCCAACGTCGTCCGGGGAGACACCTGTAGTCGACTCGGTCCCGTCCGCCGGCCATGGCCCGGACAGGTACTCCAGGCTGTTCGGCCGGGAGGCGCGCTGCCGACGCAGCCGCATGAAGGCGGACGACCCGACGAACCGGCCGTGCGCCGTGCCGTCGGCGCTGACCTTGAGCCGTACCACGGCTTCCCCGCCGTACTCCGGTCCCCACGGGGCGACGATCACCCCGCCAGGTCGGACCTGGTTCACCCAGGCGTGCGGTACCCGGCCGACGGAGCAGGTGGCGATGACCCGGTCGTACGGAGCGCCCGTGGCATATCCCTCGACCCCGTCGCCGACGACGGACGTCGGGTAGTACTCGGCTCGCGAGAGACGACACCGCGCGTCGCCGGCGCTGGTCTTGTCCACCTCCACCGTGACGACGTTGTCCGAACCGAGCCGGTGAGACAGGAGTGCTGCATTCCACCCAGTTCCGGTGCCGACCTCCAACACTCGGTTTCCGTCCTCCACCTCCAGGGCGGCGAGCATGGAGAACACCATGGTGGGCATGGAGTTGGATGACGTCGGCATGACACCCCGGTCGGCTCCGGTGTGGTCGCCGTCGTCCCACTGCGTCGTCAGCGGAACGTCCGAGTAGACGGCGTTCCACCACTTCGCAGGGTCGGCGAACCGGTGCACGGCCTCACCCTGGCGCACGCCGTCTGCCCGGCCCGGCCAAACGACGTCCGGCACGAACCAATGGCGGGGAACGTCGTTGTAGGGCGCCAACCAGTCCGAAGTGAGGGACCCGTTCGCGATGAGCGCGGAGGCCAGCCGGGTCCGACCGGCCTTCGCTTCGTGCTTCTCGATCACTGGTTGGCGACCCTACGCCGGGCCTCGGCCGTCGGACGTGTTTCCGCCCTCGTCGCTGCCGCCGCCACCGTGCTTGTTGCCGCTGCTGCTGTCGTCCTGCTGGCCGCCGCCCTTTCCGTCTCCCTGGCCGCCGCTGTGCTTCCCGTTGTCGCCGAACGTGGGCATGTGCTTCCCCGATCGTGTTGTCGGTCAGGAAGAATGGGGTTCCCTCTTCCTGTCATGCGCGTTGCGGGCCCGTTCCGGCTGTTGCTTCCCCGGATTCCGAACTGTCACCAAGATCTGACAACACCCCAGGACGGTGGAACCTCGTGGAAGGGACACTTCAGAACGTCCCCCACGCGGTACAACGTCCCTGTAGGAGTCCGGCTATGCGGGGAGGCAGGCGAGATGCCGAACGAGAGGCTGAAAGCCGTTATGACGTCGGCTGGTTGGACGTGCGCCGCTCTGGCGGGCAAGGTCGGCGTGGACATCAAGTCGGTTGAGCGATGGGCCAATCAGAACCGGACGCCCAGGTTGGCGACGGCCCGTCTGGCGGCCGAAGCGCTGGGGGAAGACATGTTCGCACTGTGGCCGAGTCTGCGGCAGCCACGTGCCGCAAGGGCGATGAGCCCTGAACTGGTGGCGCTCTACGAACAGCGCGCCGACCTGCCGGTATCCGTCTTCGTGAGCCTGCTCGGGCAGGCCGCCGAACGCATTGACGTGCTTGTCTACGCTGCTGTCTTCCTCCACGAGGCGTACCCCCGGCTGAACGATCTGCTTCGGGAACGCGCTGCCGATGGTTGCGCGGTTCGGATCGCACTCGGCGACGCCGACAGCGGGAACGTCAGTCGGCGCGGAGAGGAGGAGAAGTTCGGTCACGGTATCGAGTCCCGATGCCGGCTTGCCCTCCTGCACTACCGCCCGCTGCTCGGCACGCCGGGGATCGAGATCCGCACCCACGGAACCACGCTGTACAACAGCCTCTACCGGGCGGACGACCAGGTGCTGGTGAACGCGCATGTGTGGGGAGTCAACGCCTTCGGAGCCCCGGTGTGGCACCTGCGCCGGACCGGGTTGGGGACGCTGTTCGACACCTATGCTGCGAGCTTCGACGCAGTGTGGAGCACCGCCCGACCGGTTGAGGAGAGCTGATCACGTGGCACGGACCGAGTTCTACGACGATCCCGACGCGCCCAAACCGAATCGGCTGGTAGTGGCAGCGTCCGCCGTGGTGACGGACGACGAAGGGCGCATCCTCCTCCAACGACGCACCGACAACGGGCTGTACGCGTTACCGGGTGGAACGATGGACCTTGGTGAGTCGCTCCCGGGCACGGCCGTTCGGGAGGTCCGCGAGGAGACCGGCTTTGACGTCGAGATCACCGGGCTGGTTGGCACGTACACCGACCCCCGGCACGTGATCGCCTACTCGGACGGCGAAGTCCGGCAGCAGTTCAACGTCTGCTTCACCGCGCGCATCACGGGCGGGGAACTGCGGATCTCGGATGAGTCCACGGACGTCCGGTTCGTGGCGCCGGGCGACATCGAAGGGCTGCCGATGCACCACACTCAGCGCCTCCGGCTTCAGCACTTCCTGGCGAACAGGGCGATTCCCTACCTCGGCTAGGTCTGCCGAGGCGCCGGACGGCGCCCGCACCGAGCGGCGGTTCACCGGCCCCGAGGCGCTGGTGCCCTAGCTGGACCACTTCGGCCTCGACCGGCTTCCGGAGTGCGGGGGCAGGGTAGCCGGGTGGGTGGGTGGGCGGGCGGGCCGGAACCGGGCAATCACTGCGTGCGCCGGCGCGGTCGCTCTAGGCTCTCCGTGCGCGGTCGGAGCCGCGGCGAACTCGACACTCCGGCAAGGTGGTTCACCGATGGAACAGGACGCCGACGACGGCGCGGTGACGTACGAGCAGGTGACGGTGGTCTCGCTCGCCTCGTGCGAGCCGGTCAATCCGGCGCGGATCGCGGTGCGGGTCGCCTGCGAGGTCATGACGGTCAAGCGGGTGGCGGGCTACTGGGTGCGCTGGGACGAGCGCTGGGGGCCGGAGGAGATCCGCCACCACTCGCGCTGGGTGCCGGACGAGGAGTACGTGCGGCCGGGCACCGGCGGGGTGGACGGCGCGCTCACGGTGACGGTGGCCGCGTACTGGACGTACCGGGAGGGCGGCAGCCCGCGCCGGCCGACCACGGAGACCGCGGTGGCCTTCCGGCCGGGCGAGGCCGAGCACGAACTGGTGCTGGAGCGGCCCGATCCGCACCGCCCGGCGGCCCTGACCGTGCACCTGACCGGCGCCCGCTGGCTGGCGGGCGGCGAGGGGCGGCTGATCCACTACGGCTACGCGGGCGCCACCGAGGCCGTCGGCGGCGAGGGGGAGTGGCTGGTCCGCTTCCCCGAGTGCGGCACCGGCCTGCTCCCGCAGGCGGGTTAGGCGACTGCGGTACGGGCCTGCTCCCGTCGGCTGGTCAGGCCGCCGTCCGGGCCCCGTCCCGCAGGCCGACCTTGCGGGCGGGGGCGCCGGCCCAGATCTCGCCGGGCCCGGTGGAGCGGGTGAGCACGGCGTTGGCGCCGATGACGGTGCCGGCGCCGACGGTGAGCACGCCCTCCTTGCACACCACTTTGGCGCCCGCGCACAGCACCGCGCCGTCCTGGACCACCACCCGCCGCATGGCGCTCCGCTCCTGCGGCACCCACGGGTCGGCCCGGCCGATGGTGACCCCGTTGTAGAGCGTCACGCCGGCGCCGAGGGTGGTGTACGGGTGGAGCACCGTGCCGAAGCCGCGGTGGAACACGACGAGCCCGGGCCCGATCTCGCAGGCGGCGGGCACCTCCATGCCGTAGAGCGCGAGCGCCTCCTGGACCAGGCGGCCCAGGAGGCGGTGGCGGCGGCGGTAGACGAGCGCGGTGACGAGTGACATCCACCCATTGTGGCGGCGCGGCTACTTCGCGTCACAAGGGGTTACTTGATGTCCGGTACCGCGGTGTCGTTCTTGAAGGCGTCGAAGACCTGCTTGGACTTGGCGGCGTCCCACAGCACCGCCGACTCCCCGGTCTTGGTCCGGTAGTCCGGGTTGCCGATCGGTACGGTCAGGGTCTTGCCGCCGCCGCCGTTGACGTCCTTCATGGCGAGGAAGAGCGAGCCGAGGTCGGTGAGGCCGGCGTCGTCGTCGACGATGAGGGTGCCGAGGGCGGAGTCGACCAGCGGGTAGAAGGTGAACGGGTTCAGCACGGTGCCGGGGGAGGCGGCCTGGTGGGCGAGGGCGCCGAGGAACTTCTGCTGGTTGCGCATCCGGCCGAGGTCCTGGTCGGCCATCTGGTGGCGCTGGCGGACGAAGGCGAGGGCCTGCTTGCCGTTGAGGGTCTGGTCGCCGGCCTTGAGGTCGAGACCGGAGTCCTTGTCCTTGAGGTCCTGGTCGATGTGCATCTCGACGCCGCCGATGGAGTCGACGATGCCGACGAAGCCGGCGAAGCCGATCTCGGCGTAGTGGTCGATGCGGATGCCGGTGTTCAGCTCGACGGTCTGGACGAGGAGGCGGCCGCCGCCGTTGCCGAAGGCCGAGTTGATCTTCGAGGTGGTGCCCTTGAGGGTCTTGCCGCTGCTGCTCTTGTACTCGGGGATCGGCACCCAGGAGTCGCGCGGGATGCTCATCAGGGTGTTTCCGTTGTCCCCGACGTGCAGGACCATCATCGAGTCGCTGCGCTTGCCCTCGGTGTCGTGACCGGTGTGCAGGTCGTCCTGTTCCGAGTCGGTGAGGCCCTGGCGGCTGTCGGAGCCGACGATCAGCCAGTTGGTGCCCTTGCCGGCCGGCGGGCGGCCGGGGTAGTCGGCGAGCACGTTCTCGTGGTTGAGCTTGGAGTCGGCCCAGAACCAGGTCGAGACGGCGGTGACCATGACGGCGATCAGGAGGCCGAAGACCGACCACTTGACGATCCGGCGCCGCGGCCACCGCTTGGTCTGTATACCGCCCGGCTGGGCGCCGCCCGGGCCCCCGGGCCCACCCGGCCGTCCGGGACCCCCGGGGCCGTTAGGACCACCAGGACCACCAGGACCACCGGGGCCCCCAGGCCCACCAGGCCCCCCGGGGCGGCCGCCGGGCTGCCCGCCCGGACCCTGCGGCGGGACGCCGCCGAGCCGGGACGGCTCCGGCTGTCGTGGCGCGGGCGCACCCGGCCCGCGCGGGTTCATCGACGACGGCAGCGGCGGCTCGGCCGCCCCGCCGCCCCCGCCGCGCCCGTACGCGCCGCCGTTGCCGCCGCCCCCATACGGGTTCCCGTCTCGGTACGGGTTCCCGCCGCCTCCCGGGCGGCCCTCCTGCCACGTGTTCATGTCGTCGAGGATGCCCGACCCCGCTCGTGCTGACTCCCCCCGGGGTACTCACCAGGTCGCTTGTAGCAGTTTTGATGCACGGGTCGGATCGTTCCGCCGCAACTTCCGCGCGGCCGTACGACGGTGGGGTGGGACGGGGCTGGGTGGGATGGGCGCCGGGTCGACGTGAGCCCGGTCACCACACGTCACGTCACCCGCCGTTCAACTGGCGAAACGATTCTTGACCGGTTCGAACGCAGCGTGTTTGCATTTCGGGTATGGATCAGCGTTGGGCACTCACGCGTCGGCGGCACGTCGACCTGCGGCGTGGTGTGGCCTGTTCGCTCTGTCGCGGCTGAAGCGCGCCCACCGGACCACCTCGGCGTCACCCCCACCCGCGCCGAGCACCTCACCCCGAACGCGTCGAACGCGTCGAGCACGTCGAAGTAAGTCGAACGCGTCGAGCACGTCGAAACACCTTCCCGGGCTCCGACCCGCAGCGGTCCTCCTGCGCCGCGTCGCGCCGCCCCCGCCTCCAGCCAAAGGTGAACCCCATGGCCACCGTCCTGTCCGTTTCCGGCTCCCCGTCCGCGACCTCCCGCACCACCCGCCTGCTGCGCCATGTCGACGCCGGGCTGGAGGCCCGCGGCCACCACGTCGTCCCGTTCGAGGCGCGCAGCCTGCCCGCGCACGCGCTGCTGTCGGGCGACTTCGACCACCCGGAGATCGTCGCCGTGACCGAGCTGTTCGCCCGGGCGGACGGCGTCGTGATCGGCACCCCCGTCTACAAGGCCGCCTACTCGGGCCTGTTGAAGGCCCTGCTGGACGTGCTCCCGCAGTACGCGCTGGCCGGCAAGGCCGTCCTGCCGCTGGCCACCGGCGGCTCGCCCGCGCACGTGCTGGCGGTGGACTACGCGCTGCGCCCGGTGCTCAGCTCGATGGGCGCCGGCCACATCACCCAGGGCTGGTTCGTGCTCGACCGCCACATCACCACCAGGGAGGACGGGACGACCCTGGTCGAGCGCGAGACCGACACCCTGCTGGCCCCGGTCGTGGAGGGTTTCGCGCAGGCCTTGGAGCGGCTGGCCGCACCGGCGCTGACCGGCTGAGGAACCGGGGCCCGGACCCCGTACGGGGCGTCCCCGAGACGGGCCGCGGCACCCCTTAGGGGGAGGGGCGCCGCGCCCCGTAGATCCTTGGTTGGGCGGCTTCATTCCGGCGGATGACGAGCGTGCCCGCCGTTGCTCATAACGTTGTGGACGTCCCCGCTCGTGCCGACGAGGGGCGAGGTTCTCCCGGGAGCCGGCGCCCGCCGGGCCCGGTGGGTGGGGTCAACTCCCGGTCGACGACCCTTCCTGCGCCATGCCCGCGTCCTGCGGCATGCCCGCGCACGGAGGGGCCGGCCGGGGTCGACGGTCGGGCCCACTTCTTAGGAGACTCCAGTGACGACGGCAGCCACAGCCGTGTACGACCCCCAGCTTCCCGACGGCGCGCCCGCCGTCGCCGCCGCGGCCCGCCAGGTCAGCAAGGCGTACGGCGCGGGCGAGACCAGGGTCACCGCGCTCGACGCGGTGGACGTCGACATCCAGCGCGGCCGCTTCACCGCGATCATGGGCCCGTCGGGCTCCGGGAAGTCGACCCTGATGCACTGCCTGGCCGGCCTGGACACGGTCAGCGCCGGGCGGATCTGGATCGGCGACACCGAGATCACCGGCCTCAAGGACAAGCAGCTGACCAGGCTGCGCCGGGACAAGATCGGCTTCATCTTCCAGGCGTTCAACCTGCTCCCGACGCTGTCCGCGCTGGAGAACATCACGCTGCCGATGGACATCGCCGGCCGCCGGCCGGACCAGGCCTGGCTGGACCAGGTGGTGGAGACCGTCGGCCTGGCCGGCCGGCTCAAGCACCGCCCGGCGCAGCTCTCCGGCGGTCAGCAGCAGCGCGTCGCGGTGGCCCGGGCGCTGGCCGCCCGGCCCGAGATCATCTTCGGCGACGAGCCCACCGGCAACCTGGACTCCCGGGCCGGCGCCGAGGTGCTCACCTTCCTGCGCCGCTCGGTCGACGAACTGGGCCAGACCATCGTGATGGTGACCCACGACCCGGTCGCCGCGGGCTACGCGGACCGCGTGCTCTTCCTCGCCGACGGCGTGATCGTCGACGAGATGCACGCGCCCACCGCCGACTCCGTCCTCGAACGCATGCGCCGTTTCGACGGCAAGCGGACCAGCTGAGCGGGCGGGACGGGACAGATGCTGCTCAAGACCGCTCTGCGGAGCTTCTTCGCCCACAAGGGCCGCATGGTGCTCTCCCTGATCGCCGTGATGCTGTCGGTCGCGTTCGTCTCCGGCACCCTGGTCTTCTCCGACACCGCGACCAGCACCTTCGACAAGCTGTTCGCCGCGACCGCCTCCGACGTCTCCGTGCAGCCGCCCAAGCCGGCCGAGGACGACGACCAGCAGGCCTCAGACAAGCCGCGGACCGTCCCGGTGGCGGCCGCACAGCAGCTCGCCGCGGTGCCGGGGGTGAAGTCGGCGGTCGGCCAGGTCATGGTCGAGAACGCGACCCTGGTCGACCCGGCCACCAACAAGCTGGTCGGCCCGACCTCCGGTGCGCCGACCCTGGTCGGCAACTGGACCGAGACCCCGCGCAGCGCGGTGCGCCTCACCCAGGGCCACGTCCCGCGGAACGCGGGCGAGTTGGTGCTGGACGCGGACACCGCGAAGAAGGCCGGGCTCGGCCTCGGCGCCAAGCTCCGGGTCGACAACGCCAGCGGCCGGCACGAGTTCACGATCTCCGGCATCGCCTCCTTCACCACCACCAACCCCGGTGCGGCGCTGGCCTTCCTGGACACCCCGACCGCCCAGCAGGTGCTGCTCGGCGAGCAGGCGTACACCTCGGTCGAGGCGTTCGGCGACGGCAGCCGCGGCAACGACCGGCTCAAGGCCGACGCCCTGGCCGAGCTGGGCGCCGGCTACCAGGTCAAGACCGCGGCCGAGCAGAAGGACGAGAACACCAAGAGCATCGGCAGCGGCCTCGGCTTCATGAAGAACGCGATGCTCGGCTTCTCGCTCATCTCGGCGTTCGTCGGCTGCTTCCTGATCATCAACACCTTCTCGATGCTGGTCGCCCAGCGCACCCGGGAGATCGGCCTGCTGCGCGCCATCGGCGGCAGCCGCCGGCAGGTGAACCGCTCGGTCCTGGTCGAGGCGCTGATCCTCGGCGTGCTCGGCTCGACCCTCGGGGTCGCGGCCGGTCTGGGCATCGCGGTCGGCCTGATCAAGCTGATGAACGCGATCGGCATGAAGCTCGACGCGGGCGACCTGAAGATCGGTCCGACGGTGTTCCTCGCCGGGTACGCCCTGGGCATCGTGGTGACCCTGGTGGCGGCCTGGGTCCCGGCCCGCAGGGCGAGCCGGATCGCGCCGATGGCCGCCCTGCGCGACCACGGCACGCCGGCCGAGGGCCGTGCCAACCTGGTCCGCACGGTCGTCGGCCTCGTCCTGACGGCGGGCGGCGGCGGTCTGCTGGTGCTGGCCGCGCAGGCGCAGAAGGCGGCCACCGGCGGCCAGTACCTGGGTCTCGGCGTGCTGCTCACCCTGATCGGCTTCGTGGTGCTCGGCCCGCTGCTGGCCACCGCCGTGGTGCGGGTGCTGGGCGCGCTGCTGCCGGCGCTGTTCGGCCCGTCCGGCCGGCTCGCCCAGCGCAACGCGATGCGCAACCCGCGTCGCACCGGGGCCACCGCCGCCGCGCTGATGATCGGACTGGCGCTGGTGATCGGCTCCTCGGTGTTCAGCGCCTCGACGGTCACCTCGGCCAACGCGCAGATCGACCGGTCGGTGGGCGCGGACTACATCGTCCAGGGCGGCCGCACCTCGATCACCCCCGAGATGCTGGACGCCGTCCGCCGGATCCCGGGCATCGACCACGTCACCACCCAGAAGTTCTTCAACCCCAAGCTCCAGCTGCCGGACGGCCGGAGCGCGAAGACCAACCTCACCGCCGCGCCGCCCGCCTTCTTCGGCACCGACTTCCACCTCCCGGTCACCGCCGGTTCGGTGGACGCGATCGGGCGGGGCGAGCTGGGGATCGGTGAGGCCTTCGCGAAGGACCACGGCCTGAAGGTCGGCGACCAGGTGACCGTCGCCTACGGCAAGGGCCGCACCCAGGTGCTGCCGGTGGGCGCCGTGTTCGCGAAGGGCTCGCTGTTCGGCGACGGTTCCTTCGTCGACTTCGACACCATGGCCAGGGCCGTGCCCGCCGACGAGCAGCCGCCGGTCTGGACGTTCTTCGCCAAGGCCTCCTCCGGAGCCGACGTCGCGAAGACGCTGACCGCCCTGGAGGGCGCGCTCAAGGAGTACCCGCAGCTGACCATCAAGGACCAGGCCGGCTACAAGGAGGTCGTGCAGTCCCAGGTCAACACCCTGCTCTACCTGATCTACGGCCTGGTCGGCCTCTCCATCACGGTCGCCGTGCTCGGGGTGGTCAACACCCTGGCGCTGTCGGTGGTCGAGCGGACCAGGGAGATCGGCCTGCTGCGGGCGATCGGGCTCTCCCGCCGCCAGCTGCGCCGGATGATCCGGCTGGAGGCCGTGGTGATCTCGGTGTTCGGCGCGGTCCTGGGCACCGGGCTCGGGCTGGCCTGGGGCGTCACCGCCCAGCGGGTGCTGCGCGACCAGGGCCTGGCCACGCTCTCCGTCCCGACCACCACGCTCGCGGTGACGCTGGTCGCCTCGGTGGTGATCGGACTGGTCGCCGCCCTCGTCCCGGCCTTCCGGGCCGGGCGGATGAACGTCCTCGCGGCCATCGCGACGGACTGACCGGGGCCGTCGCGACGGTTCGACCGCGGCCATCGCGACGGACTGACCGGGCGGCGCGGGCGGCGAGGGCCGCAGGACCCGGCGGTGGGGGGCCGCCGAGGGGGGAACGGGGGGCAGGGGCCGGGTGCGGGCAGCACCCGGCCCCTGCGGCACGGGCCGCCCCAGGCCGACTGAGATGATCGTCCGATGTTCGCCCCGGATACCCCGGACGCCCCGCCGCTGCCCAGCGCCGCGCCCCTCACCGCCGCCGCTGCCGCCCGCTGGCGCGCCGCCCGCACCGCCTGGCGCCTGGACAGCCGCTGGTCGGCGCTGCTGCCGGCCGCCTTCGTGATCCTGGCCACCGCGGTGGAGCCGACCCCCGGCGACTGCAACGTCCAGGGCGTCTGCCGGGACACCTGGGGCTCCTCACTGGCCGCCTGGTCGGTGCTCGCCGAAGTGGTCCTGCTGGCCGGCCGGTTCCGCGGCCGGGCGCTGGTCCCGCCGGCCGTCCTCGCGGTGCTCTGGTACGCCCCGCACGGCCTGGTCACCCCGCTCTGCCGCTGGACGGCCGTCCTGCTCCACCTGCTGCTCTCCGCCGCGCTGATCGGCGCCGAGCTCGGCCGCCGCCGCGCCCGCCAGCAGCTCGACGAACTGATGGCCCCGCCCGTCCCCTTCCCCTGGACCGCCGCCGGAGCGCCCTCGCCCGTCCACCCCGACGGCCCGCCGGTGCTGCGCCGCGCGCTCGGCGCCCTGCTGCTCGCCGCCGCCCTGGCGTTCCCGCTGTACGGGCTGTGGGGGCAGGCCCGGCAGCAGGCGAGCGCCGAACGGGCCGACCAGGTCACCGGCACCGCGGGCGACACCGACCAGGACGGCGCCCTGACCGTCCGCTTCCACCCGCCCGGCGGCGGCCCGGAACGCACCGCCCGGCTGGACGTCTGGTGGGCCCGGCCGCCGCAGCCCGGCGAGCCCGTCCCGCTGCTGGTGGACGGCGCCGCCGTCCGCGCCGCCGGCGACGACTACGACCTCACCGGCGCGCTGACCGCCGGCGGCCTGCTCGCCCTGCCCGGCCTGCTGCTGCTCGGCTCGGCCGCCAGCGCAAACGCCCGCCGGGCCCGGCCCTCCTTCGCGGGCTCCGCGCCCGCCCTCGCCGTCCGGGTCCGCGCCGACGCCCAGGGCGACCTGCTGGTGCAGCCGCTGGACGGCCCGCCGGACGGCCCCGCGCTCTGGCGGCTGGTCGAGCGCGACCGCTACCGCTGGGCCCGCTACGGCGCCCCGGACGGCGAGGGCCCGGCCTGGGTGCCCGAACACCTGGAGACCGAGGACGACGACGCCGACCACCTCGAACTCGAAGTCTCCTACGACGAGGAAGAGGAGGAGCTCGGGGACGTCTTCGACCGGCTGACCCCGGAGCAGGCCGCCGCCTGGCTCGCCCGCGCCGGCCGGAGCGTGCCGGCCGTGCTGTACCGGGGGCCCGACGGGCCGGAGCAGCAGCTCCTGGTCCGCCCCGGACTGCTGGACCACGACCCGCGCTGGGTGGCGGCCGTGGTCGCCCCCGCCGCCCGGGCCCCGCGGCCGGGTCGGCGCACCGAGGGCTACCGGGAGCGGGACCTGGCCGTCGCCGCCCTGACCGCCGAGACGGTGGCCGCCGCCCCCGCGGCCGGGCCGGACGCCGAACCGGTGCCCGCCCGCCGCTGGGAGATGCCGCTGCCGCTGCGGGCGGTGGCCGGTCCGGTGCCCGCCCTGCTGCTCGCGGGCCTGGTCGTGCTGCTCGGCCGGAGCGGCTGGTGGGGCGGGCTGGTGCACCCGCTCCTGACCGGCACGGTGGCGATCCTCGCCTGCGGCCGCACCCTCTCCTGGCAGATGGTCGCCGACCGGGACGGCCTGCGGATCGCCACCGCGCTGCGCACCCGGACCTTCCGGTGGCAGGAGATCAACGCGGCCGCCGTCCACCGCAACCTGCTCACCGTCCAGCTGCGCTCGGGCGAGGAGGTCACCGTCGGCAGCCGCCCGGCCGCCTGGCTGGCCGGACACTTCGGGGACCGCTACGACCCGGTCGAGCTGGCCCGGGCCGTCGCGACCGCCGCCCACCGGCCGGACCTGCGCCCGCACCGGTCGCTGCCGGACCGGCTGGGCGGCCCGCAGCACCTGCTGAACCGGTTGTCGCTGGCCGGCTACGCGCTCTTCACCATCGTTCACCACCTGCTCTGAACCTGCGCCGAACCTGCACCGAACCCGCGCGGCCGCCGCCGAACCTCGTCGAGGGCGCCCTCCCGGGCTCCGTCCCGTCCTCCGGAAACCACCCGTTCCGACCCGGCTGCGGGCCCGTACGCGGAGCGGAGTACGGTGGACGTGATCAAGGAGTCCAATCGGGCGTCGCGGGCTGCGAGCAGCGGCCCAGACCGGGACAAGACGGAGACGTGTCCGCACCGGTACGGTTGGCCCCGATGAACACCAAGGCTGCTGAGGAGCTGCCGGCTGTCTCCGTGATCATGCCGGTGCTCAACGAGGAACGACACCTGCGGACGGCGGTCCGGCGCATCCTGGACCAGGAGTACCCCGGGCCGATGGAGGTGGTGATCGCCCTCGGTCCGTCCACCGACCGGACCGCGGAGATCGCGGCCGAACTGGTGGCGGAGGACCCGCGGGTACGGACCGTGCCGAATCCCACCGGTCGCACCCCCGCAGGGCTGAACGCCGCGATCCGCGGCTCGCGCCATCCGATAGTGGTGCGCGTGGACGGCCACGGCCTGCTCACCCCCGGCTACATCACCACCGCGGTCCGGCTGCTCGACGAGATGGACGCCGCCAACGTCGGCGGCATCATGCACGCCGAGGGCGAGACCGAGTGGGAGAACGCGGTCGCCGCCGCGATGACCTCCAAGATCGGTGTCGGCAACGCCGCCTTCCACACCGGCGGCCTGGCCGGCCCGGCGGACACCGTCTACCTCGGGGTGTTCCGGCGCGAGGTGCTGGAGAAGCTCGGCGGCTACAACGAGGAGTTCATCCGAGCCCAGGACTGGGAGCTCAACTACCGGATCCGCCAGGACGGCGGGCTGGTCTGGTTCACCCCGCAGCTCAAGGTGACCTACCGGCCCCGGCCGTCGGTGAAGGCGCTGGCCAAGCAGTACAAGGACTACGGCCGTTGGCGCCGGGTGGTCACCCGCTACCACCGCGGCTCGGTCAACCTCCGCTACCTGGCCCCGCCGACCGCCCTGCTGGCCGTCACCCTCGGGCTGGTGCTGGGCGTCGCCGTCCACCCGGCCCTCCTCGCGGTGCCCGGCGCCTACCTGCTGGGCATCCTCGGCGGCGGGCTGGTCGGCGGCCGCGGCCTGTCCTTCAAGGCCAGGGCGATGCTGCCGGTGGCGCTCGCCACCATGCACCTCAGCTGGGGCTTCGGCTTCCTCACCTCGCCCCGCTCACTGGCCCGCCGGGTGATAGGCAGTGTCGGACCGGCTGCCAAGGACGTGCTCTCCAGGGCGAGTTGACGCCGACCCGGCAGG
The DNA here is from genome assembly GCF_042731835.1 of Kitasatospora sp. NPDC059817. Taxonomy (NCBI): domain Bacteria; kingdom Bacillati; phylum Actinomycetota; class Actinomycetes; order Kitasatosporales; family Streptomycetaceae; genus Kitasatospora; species Kitasatospora sp. NPDC059817. The sequence continues at coordinate 19,246 of NZ_JBHWIR010000036.1, forward strand.
GTTTGTCCGACAATTCCCGCTGGGTGCGCGAATTGCCGGACAAACCCTGACGGTCGAGCCCGCGCCGCTATCGTCGGTGCGCATGGCGACAGTTGAGGGCGGGCCCGGCGTGGCCCGGATCGAGCCGAGCGCGGACGTCGACGAACGGGCCGTCATCGGCGCGGGGACGACGGTCTGGCACCTCGCCCAGGTCCGCGAGGGCGCGGTGGTCGGCGCCGAGTGCGTGATCGGCCGCGGCGCCTACGTCGGCCCGGGCGTCCGGATCGGGGACCGGGTCAAACTGCAGAACCACGCGCTGGTGTACGAGCCCGCGCTGGTCGAGGACGGGGTGTTCATCGGCCCCGCCGCCGTCCTCACCAACGACCGCCACCCCCGCGCGGTGACCCCCGACGGTCGGCCCAAGCGTCAACAGGACTGGCACGCCGAAGGGGTGACGCTCCGTCAGGGCTGTTCGATCGGCGGCCGGGCGGTCCTGGTCGCCGGGGTGACGGTCGGCCGCTGGGCGCTGGTCGCGGCCGGCGCGGTGGTCCACCGGGACGTCCCGGACTTCGCCCTGGCCGCCGGCGTCCCGGCCCGCCGGATCGGCTGGGTCGGTCGCGCCGGCGAGCCGCTGCAACCCGTCGGCGACGGCCGCTGGCGCTGCCCCCGCACCGGCGAGCACTATCGGGAGACGGACGGCACCCTCGCGCCGACGTAGGGCCCGGGGCCCCTAGCTACTTGGCGCACGCATCGGTGTCGTCCGCCTGCACCCGCTGGAGGTCCTTCGGCGCCTCGGTCGGGGCCGCCGCCGGAGCGGCGAGGACGTCCTTGCCGAGCACCAGCACCAGCGGGCCCTTCGGATCCGCCTTCGGGTCCGGCCGGACGGCGTCGCCCGGCAGGTCGAGCGCGGCGGCCAGGGCGGCGGCCGCGGCGTCCTGCCCGGTCGGGAAGGACACCGTGGTGGTCGCGGTGACGGGCGCGTCGGGGGCGGTGGTGGCCTTGGCGAAGCCCTTGGTGCGGAGCTTTTCCACGGTGGGCCCCGACTGCCCGCGCGTCCCGCTGCCGTTGCGCACCGTCACCCGGACGTCCTTGGGGTCCACCGTCGGGGCGGCGGCGGTCGGGGCCGCCGGTGCGGTCTCGGGTGCGGCCGTGGCGGCGTCGGCGGGGGCGGCGGTCTCGGTCAGCGAGCGGTCGCCCGCGACCATCGAGAACAGCTGCCCGGCGTCCGGCTGCTTGAGCACCAGCCGGTCCTTGTCCTTGGGGTCGTCCAGGACCGGCACGGTGGCGAAGGTGATGTTCTTGGTGTCCACCTTGCTGAGGTCCAGCGCGAGGTCCTTGAGCTTGTCGACGCTGCCGATCCCGGAGTCCACGGTGAGCGCCTTGGTGGCGGCGTCGGCGAGCTTGTAGAGCTTGCTCGGGCTGGTCAGGGTGTCGTCGCTCTTGATCTTGCGGATCATCGAGCTGATGAACTGCTGCTGGAGCGGGATGCGGGTGAGGTCGCCGCCGAAGCCGACGGCGTGCCGGGTGCGGACGAAGGCCAGCGCCTCGTCGCCCTGGACCACGTGTCGGCCCTTGCTCATCTTCAGGTGCGAGTCCTTGTCGTTGATGTCCTTGGCCGCGCAGACCTCGACCCCGCCGACGGCGCTGGACAGCGTCTTCACCGCCTCGAAGTTGACCTGCACGAAGTGGTCGACCCGAATCCCGGTCATCTTCTCGACGGTCTTCCAGGTGCAGCCCGGGTCGCGCCCCTCCTGGCCGAGGCTGTTGTTGAACATGTCCCGCGCGGAGCCGGGGATCTTCTTGCCGCTGCCGCTCTGGCACTCCGGGATCGGCACCATCAGGTCGCGCGGGATGCTGATCGCGGTCGCGTTGGAGCGGTCCTTGGAGATGTGGAACAGCAGCGTGGTGTCGGCGTGCCCGACGCTGCCCTCGTTGCCGTACTCGCGGCCGAGGCCCTGCCGGCTGTCGGTGCCCAGCACCAGGATGTTGAGCGCGTCCCCGGCGGCCTTGGGCCGTTCCTCCTCGTTGCCCAGCTGGACCTTGACGGAGGTCAGGTTGCTGTTGAAGTGCTGGTACAGGTAGTACGCCCCGCCGCAGCCCGCGACCATCACCAGGGCGCCGGCCCCGGCGGTCCACTTGAGCGCCCGGCGGCGCCGGGTCCGCTTGGCGGCGGCGGCCGCCCGCCGCCGGGAGTCGCGGCGGCCCGGCCCGGGGACGTCGGCGGTCCCGGTCCCGGCCGACTCGGTGGCCGGCGTCTCCCCGGGGGCTCTCCGGTCGGCCGTCCGGCGGCGCTGCCCGGGGATGCCGGCGGCCGGGTCGAGGCGGTACTGGCCGGTTTCCGGGTCGCGCGTCCACTGGTCGGCGGGATCGACCTCCGGTTTGTCCTGCTGCACGGGGGTTCCCTACCTCCGACCGGTCACGACTCCGGCTCGCCCGTTCGGCGGGCCGATCCGGACACACTAGACGAGCCGAACGGCTGAATCGTTCCGGTGTGATCTGCGCCATGTCCAGGTAATGGCCGGGTAAAGTCCCCTGGGTGTGCGGGATTTCCGGAAAACCCGCGCCGACCTGCGGCGCAGCCGCGATCAGTGCTGCGCGCAGGCGTCCACGTCGGCCGTGCGTCCCTCGAAGGTGGGCGAGGCGTCCGCCGAAGGTGACGCCTTCGCCGGAGCCCCCGCAGCTCCCACGGCCCCGGCCGCCCCGTCCGACCCCGCACCCGCACCCGCCGCCACCGGACTTGGACTTGGACTCGGGCTCGCGCCCGCCCCGACGCCCGCCCCGACGCCCGCCCCGGCGCCCGCCCCGACGCCCGCCCCGGCGCCCGCCCCGGCGACGGCACCCGGCGACGGCGCCGAACCGGGCGGCCGGACGGCGACCGACCGGTCGTCCCGCAGCGCGGTGAACAACTGGGTGGTCTGCGGCTGCACGAACTCGTCCCGGTCCGAGTCGTACCGGTACGGGCGGCGCGGCGCGGTCAGGAGCACCACGTCCGCCGAGGGGATGTCCCGCAGGTCCTGGGTGAGGTCGTACAGCGCCCCGAGCGAGGACAGCCCGCCGTCCGCCTTGACCGAGGAGGTGGCCGCGTCCAGCACCGGCCACAGCCGCGCCGGGTTCAGCAGCACGCCCTGCGACTGCACCTTGCGGATCAGCGCGGCCAGGAACTGCTGCTGACGGCCCATCCGCTGGGTGTCGCTGCCGTCGCCCAGGCTCTCCCGGGCCCGGACGTAGCCGAGTGCCTGCTCGCCGTGCAGGGTCTGCCGCCCGGCGGGCAGGTCGAGTCTGGCGTCCTTGTCGTGGATCGCCTGCGGGACGCACACCTCGACCCCGCCGATCGCGTTCACCATCGTCTTGAAGCCGTTGAAGTCGAGGATCACGTAGTGGTCGATCCGGATGCCGCTGAGCTGCTCGACGGCGCGGATCGAGCAGGCCGCGCCGCCCATCTCGAACGCCCAGTTGAACTGCATCAGCCCGGCCTTGCTGCGGGTGCCGTCGGGCTTCTCGCAGGCGGGGACGGTGACCATGACGTCGCGCGGGATGGAGACCGCCGTCGCGTGCTTCCGGTCGGCGGCCAGGTGCAGCAGGATCGTGGTGTCCGAGCGCTGGGTGCCCGGCTCGCCGCCGTACGAGGAGTTGGTGCCGGAGCGGTCGTCGCTGCCGATCAGCAGGATGTTCTCGGAGCCCTTGGCCCCGGCGGTCCGGCTCGGCCGCTCGGCCTCCAGCCGGGCGAGCAGTCGGTCGGTGGCCGAGTCGGTGCGGATGTTGCCGTCCAGCGTGCGGTAGGCGATCCAGAGCAGTGCCCCGGTGGCGACCAGCAGGAACGCGACGACGCCGGCGGTGATCATCAGCCACCGCCGGCGCCGACGCGGGCGTCCGGGTTCGGAAGGGTGCGCATCCGTCGGGGGCGGGTCGGTCGGGGGGTGCGCGGTGTCGTCCTCGGCCATGGCAGGGATCCCTACCCGCCCGGCCCGACCCGGGGGTTACCCGAGGCGCAGTGTCACCCGTTCGGATTCGGTCCGCTTCTCCCACTGCTCGGGGTCGAGCCCCTGCGAGTTGCGGCACAGCACCACCGAGGCGCCGGCCGCCAGCGGCGCCAGCAGACCGGCCTCCAGGCCGGTCCAGTCGTCGAACGAGAAGGTGGACAGCACCCGGTCGCCGGGCTTCAGTCCGAGCCGGGCGGCCCCCTCCCGGGCCAGCGCGACGGTCTGCTCGCCGGTCAGCTTCAGCGGCAGCCCGTCCACGGCGGTCTCCAGCGCGTGGCCGTCCGGGGCGACGGGCGAGTACGGCGCGAAGCGGTCGCCTTGGCCGGGCACCTCGGCGGCGTAGTCGAGGAAGCCGTCGGGGCGCTGCGGGAAGCGTCCGCCGAGCGGGCGCAGGGCCAGGGCCACCCGCTCGCCCTCGCAGGCGTGGGCGGCCGCCAGTCCGTCCGGGCCGCTGACCACCAGGTCGGCGGCGGCCGGGTCGCCGCCGGGCACCACCGCCACCCCGACCGACCAGCAGGCCAGCAGCCAGACGGCGCTCTGCCAGTGGGCGGGGAGCAGCAGTACGGCCCGGTCGCCCGGGCCGGCGTTCAACTCGTCCTGGAGGAGGTTGGCCGTCTTGGCCACCCAGTTGTCGAAGGTCCGGGCGGACAGTTCCACCCGTTCACCGGTGGCGTCGTCGTAGAAGGTGACCAGCGGGGCCGCGGGATCGACCGTGGACGTGCCGCCTCGCAGATATGCGTGCAGCAGTTCGACGGGGGTGCGGGCATCGGCAGCGAAATGCGCAGTCATGGTGCGCCCCAGCCTACGGCCTTCGAGTGGGCCGTCGGGAGGGGTGGCGGACCGGGCGCGAGGCGACGTGGCGAGTGGCCCGATTTGCCGCCACCATCCGGTTTATGCGCCTTTCCCTCCCGGCCGCCGTGCTCGCCGGCTGCACCGTCGCCCTGCTCCTCCAGCCCGCCGCCACCGCCGGCCCGGCCGACCCCGACGGCGTCCGGCGCCGCGGCTCCGCCGGCGGCGGGTCGGTCACCTCGCTGCCGCTCGGCCCCGGCCCGGCTCTGGCGCCGCGCACCACCCGGCCGTTCGAACTCCTCGGCGTCGGCTGGGACGGCCCGGCGGACGCGCTGGCCGGCGGCGCCGTCCGGGTCCGCACCCGGGACGCGGCCACCGGCCGCTGGGGCGACTGGCACGACCTGGAGGCCGACACCGAGGACGGCCCCGACCTCGCCCCGCGCGGCGCCACCGCGCCCCTGTGGACCGGCCGCAGCGACGGCGTCGCCGTCGAGGTGCGCCCCGGCCCCGCCGGGCCCCCGCCCGGCCTGCGGCTCGACCTGGTCGACCCCGGCCAGGGTGCGCCCGCGCCCGCCGCCCGGGTCCTGCCCCGCCGCCCCGCCGACGGCCACCAGGCCCCGCGCCCCGCCATCGTCACCCGGGCCGGCTGGGGCGCGGACGAGTCCCTGCGCGACCAGGCCTTCGAGTACACCGGCCCGGTCCACGAGGTGTTCGTCCACCACACCGCCACCGCCACCGACTACGCCTGCTCCGACGCCCCCCGGGTGATCAGGTCGATCTACCAGTACCACGTCCAGAGCAGCGGCTGGCGGGACATCGGCTACAACTTCCTGGTCGACCGCTGCGGCACCGTCTACGAGGGCCGGGCCGGCGGCGTCGACCAGCCCGTCCACGGCGCCCACACCCTCGGCTTCAACACCGACTCGGCCGGCGTCGCCGCCATCGGCACCTACGTCGGCGACGCCCCGCCCCAGCCCCTCCTGGACGGCCTCGCCGCCATCGCCGGCTGGAAGCTCGGTCTCACCGGCCACCCCGCCGACGGCCGCACCAAGCTCACCTCCGCCTCCGACGCCAGCCGCTACCCCAAGGGCACCGTCGTCGACTTCGACGCCGTCTCCGGCCACCGCGACGCCTTCAACACCGAGTGCCCCGGCAACGCCCTCTACGCCCGGCTCCCCGCCCTCCGCACGGCCGCGGCCCACCTCCAGACCCCCTGACGCACCCCACCGCACCGCCCTACGCCGGCCCCGGCCCCCGCCCGACCAGCCCCCGCAGCTCCGCCGTCAACGCCGCCGCCAGATCCGGCCGGAGGTCGTAGCGCGCCGGCGTGTTCTGCAGCAGCCCGATCCGCCAGCCCGCCCCGGCGTTCACCGCGATCACCGTCTGCACCGCGTTGAGCGCCGGGTCCAGGTCCTCCGCGGCGTCCGGCACCAGCCCCGCGACGGCGTCCAGTTGCGCCACCCCGGGCCCCAGCGCGCGGACCCGGCGCACCCTGGCCACGTACTCCGGCGTCGCGTGGTCGGCGAAGAGCCGCCCCAGTTCGGCGGCGATCACCGACCGCCCGCAGTGCCGGGTGCCGTCGAAGCCGATCACCTCCCCGTCCTCGGCGAACGGCCCGGCGAAGGCCGAACCGTCCCGTTGGTTCCACCCCTCCAGCGCCCGGTGGTACAGCGCCCGCACCGCGCTCTCGTCCCCGGAGGACAGCTCCGGCAGCCGCGTATCGTTCATATCCCCATGGTCGACGAAGGCGGTGGAGCCGGACAGCGGAGGAGGTGCGCGGCGGTGACGGGCGAGTCGGTACGGCGTTGGCGGCCGGGTTTCCCGCTGGACGTCGCCCGGACGCTGCTGCCGCTGCGCCGGGGCCCCGCCGACCCGGCGTACCGCACCACCGGCGACGGCGCGCTCTGGCGGGCGTCCCGGACCCCGGCGGGGATCGGCACGCTGCGGGTGCTGGCGCGACCGGCGGCCGGCGAGGTGGAGGCGACGGCCTGGGGCCCGGGTGCGACGTGGCTGCTGGAGCGGCTGCCGGTGCTGCTGGGCGCGCAGGACGACCCGGAGGCCCTGGTGCTGCCGCCCGGACCGCTGCGGGACGCCCAGCGCCGCACCGCCGCGGTCCGCCTCACCCGCACCGGGCTGGTCCTGGAGTCCCTCGTCCCGGCGATCCTGGAACAGAAGGTGACCACCGACGAGGCCTACCGCGCCTGGCGCACCCTGCTACGGGACTTCGGCACCGCGGCGCCGGGCCCGGCCGAGGGCATGCGGGTGGCGCCGTCGGCCCGGGAGTGGGCGCTGGTGCCGAGCTGGGAGTGGCACCGCGCGGGGGTGGACCCGAAGCGCTCGGCGACGGTCATGCGCGCCGTCCGGCTGGCGCCCCGGCTGGAGGAGGCCGCCGCGATGAACCACGCCGAGGCCTTCGCCCGGCTCACCGCCGTCCCGGGGGTCGGCCCCTGGACGGCCGCCGAGACCCTGCAGCGCAGCAACGGCGACCCGGACGCGGTCTCGGTCGGCGACTTCCACCTGCCCAACCTGGTCGGCTGGGCCCTGGCCGGCCGCCCCCGCAGCGACGACGCCCAGATGCTCGCCCTGTTGGAGCCCTACCGCCCGCACCGCCACCGCCTCTGCCGCCTCCTGCTGGCCACCACCCCCCACGCCCCCCGCTACGGCCCCCGCCTCACCCCCAACGACCACCGGCGGCGATGAACTACGCCGTAGTACACTGCCTCGCATGGAAGCAACCATGCGGGAGCTGAACCAGCAGACGGCCAGGGTGATAGGAGCCGTCGAGCGGGGCGAGACCGTCACCGTCACCAAGGACGGCAGGCATGTGGCCACCATCCTGCCGCCGAGCCTGGCCGCACCCGTCTACCCCTTCCGGACCGATCCGATGGGGGAGGAGCTCGACGACATGCCGGTCATCCCCGGCGGCGGCGGGCGCATTCTGGCCGACCTCGACCAGCACATGGAAGGATTCGGCAGGTGACCGACGTCGCGGTGGTCGGTGACACCGGCGCCCTGCTCGCCGCATACGCCGGCGAGGAACCCGACCACGACGCCTGCCTGAAGGCCTTGCGTACGGTCGGCCATCTGGTCATCTCGCCGCTGGTGCTGGCCGAGCTGGACCACCTCGCGCACCGGACACTCGGAGCCGCGATGGCGATGCGCGTTCTGGACGACATCATCGACCGATGTGCGATCGGCCGCTTCGAGGTGCCCGAGGTGGGTGCGCACCTTGCCACCGCGCGGGCGGTCATGCGGCAGTACCCGGACCTGGACATCGGCCTGACGGACGCCATCAACGTCGCGCTGGCCGCGGAGTTCAGGACCGACGCCGTGCTGACCGTCGACCGTCGCCACTTCCGTGCGATCAGGCCACTGACCAACCACAAGGCCTTCCGGCTGCTGCCGGACGACCTCGACGGCTGATCCTCACCGCACCTCGATGAAGGTGTCGGCGCCGCGGTCCGGGCGTTCGCGCCTCACCCTCGACGACCACCGGCGGCGCTGAACCGGAAGCGCCGTGCGGTGTACACGTCGATGTGTACGCTGGATGCATGACTGACGCACTGAGCATCCGGGAACTGCGTGCGAACCTCGCCGAGGTGGTCACCCAGGCCGAGGCCGGCGAGATCACCGTGATCACTCGGAAGGGCGAGCGGGTCGGAGCGGTCGTGCCGATCGAGATCCTCGATGCCATCGAGGATGCCGCCGACGAACTGCTCGCCCGTGAGGCCGAGCAGCACCGGAACGATCCCACCGTGACCATGGCCGAGCTCCTGGCCGACCTGTTCGACTCGCCCAAGGACTCCTCCGGGAGCGCTGCGTGAAGTACGCGTTCCGCTTCACCTCGCATGCCAGGCGCCAGCTGCGTGACATCAGCCAGGTCGATGCGATGCGGATCCTCACCGCGCTCACTGTTCTCGGCGAGGACCCTTACGCCGATGGCCCGGATGTCAAGAAGCTGGCGGGTCACGACGGCCTCTACCGCCTCCGCGTCGGCGTCTACCGCGTGGCCTACGAGATCCACGACGGCGTGCTGGTGATCCTCGTGGTGGCCGTTGGCAATCGCCGCGAGATCTATCGCGGTCTCTGAACCGCTACCGCACCTCGATGAAGGTGTCGGCGCTGCGGTCCGGGCGTTCGCGCGGGGGTTCGGCGGGGCGGCCGACGGCGATGGCGCCCATCGGGTCCCAGTCGTCCGGGAGGTCGAGGGCCGCGCGGACGGTGTCGCGGCAGAACATGGTGGACGACACCCAGGCGGAGCCGTAGCCCTCGCCGGTGAGGGCGACCAGGAGGTTCTGCACGGCGGCGCCGGCGGCGACGGTGAACATCTCCCGTTCGGCGGCGGCGCGCCGCTGGTCGGGGTAGTGGTGCGAGCCGTCCATGACGAGGCAGGGCACCACCAGGTAGGGCGCCTCGCGCAGGACGTCGCCGCGGGCGGTGCGGCGGGCGATCCGGGCGTCGTCCCAGCCGTCGAGTTCGCGCAGGTCGCGCTGCCAGGCGGCGAGCATCGCGTCGAGCAGCCGGGTGCGGGCCTGCGCCGTCTCCAGCAGGACGAACCGCCACGGCGTGGTGTGGTGCGGGGCGGGCGCGGTGACGGCGGCGGCGACGGCGCGGCGCACGGCGCCGGGGTCGACCGGGGCGTCGGTGAAGGAGCGGACGGTGCGCCGCAGGGTGACGGCCTGGCGCAGCGCCTCGGAGGTGCCGAGCCGGAACATGTCGTCGACGGCGGAGCGGACCAGCGGCCGGGTGCCGTCGCCGTCCTCGGCGGTGACGAGGTGGCCGAGCCCGCGGACGACGGCGACCGGCACGCCGCTGGTCTTGCCCTTCACCAGGTCGGCGGCGGCGGCGAGTTCGTCGGCGGTGGCGGTGACGGTGAGCGCCAGCTCGTTGCCGTGGCTGTCGGTGCGCCCGCGGTGGTCCTCCAGCACGGACAGCCCGGCGGCGCCGATGGCGACGTCGGTGAGCCCGTTGCGCCAGGGCCGGCCGAAGGTGTCGGTGACGACGACGGCGAGCCGGCGGCCGGTGAGCTGCTGGAGCCGCCCGCGCAGGGTGCGGGCGGAGGCGTCCGGGTCCTCGGGCAGCAGCAGGACGGTGCCGGGGGCGGTGTTGGAGGCGTCGACGCCGGCGGCGGCCATGACGAAGCCGTTGCGGTTCTCGACGATCCGGGCGTGGCCGCGCCGGGCGACCACCCGGACGGTCTCGGCCTCGATCGCGGCCTCGCGGTCGGCGGCGTGCAGCAGCCGGCCCTCGGCCTTGCTGACGATCTTCGAGGTGACGATCAGGATGTCGCCGTCCTGGTACTCGCCGGCCTTGGCGAGCAGTGCGGCGAGGTCGGTCCCGGCGTCGATCTCCGGCAGCCCTTCGACCGGCAGGATCTGCAGGCTCATGCGCCCGCCCCGCTGCGCCCGCGCCCGCTCACTTGCGCACCTGCTCGGCGAGGGCGAGGGCGGCCCGGGCCATCTCGGCGGTGGCCTCGACGTCGGTCATCAGCAGCGGGACAGCCCGGCAGGCGATCCCGGCGGCTTCGACGGCGGCGACCGAGGCCTGGTCGGCGGTGTCGACGAGCCAGCCGTCGATGAGTGCGGAGCCGTAGTTCAGTGCGACCGCCTCCGCGGTGGCCTCGACGCCGACGGCGGCGAGCACCTTGTCGGCCATGCCGCGCACCGGGGCGCCGCCGATGATCGGGGAGAGCCCGACGACGGGGGCGGGGGCGGCGGCGACGGCCTCCCGGATGCCGGGGACGGCGAGGATGGTGCCGATGGAGACGACCGGGTTGGACGGCGGGAAGAGGATGACGTCGGCGGCGGCGAGGGCCTCCAGGACGCCGGGCGCGGGCTTCGCGGTGTCGGCGCCGACCGGGATGATCGCCTCGGCGTCGACGGCGGCGTGCAGCCTGACCCAGTACTCCTGGAAGTGGATCGCCCGGGTGCCCTGCTCGTCGGTGATCCGCACGTGGGTCTCGACCCGGTCGTCGCTCATCGGCAGCAGCCGTACGCCGGGCTTCCAGCGCACGCACAGCGCCTCGGTGACCTGGCTGAGGCTGTAGCCGGCGGTGAGCATCTGGCTGCGGACGAGGTGGGTGGCGAAGTCGCGGTCGCCGAGCCCGAACCACTCGGGGCCGACGCCGTACTCCTTCATCTCGGCCTTGATCGACCAGGTCTCGTCGGTGCGGCCCCAGCCCTGCTCCTCGTGGATGCCGCCGCCGAGGGTGTACATCACGGTGTCGAGGTCGGGACAGACCTTGAGGCCGTAGAGGTGGATGTCGTCGCCGGTGTTGCCGATGACGGTGATCTCGTCCTGCGGTCCGACTGCCGCGAGGAGTCCGCGCAGGAAGCGCGCTCCGCCGATTCCGCCTGCCAGTGCCACGATGCGCATGGGTTCATCCTGCCACGGTCCGACTGCCCGTCAGCCCGGTCGCCGGCCCGGTCGCCGGCGGGTGCGACGGCGGGTGCGGCGGCCGGGCTGACGCGGGCGGGTGCTCAGTGTGCCTCGGCCTGGGCCTGCGGGTGCTGCTCGGGGACGGCGGTGCCGCCGTACTGGTTCATCTCGGTGAGGCCCGGGGTGTAGAGGTGGATGGAGACGGCGGGTTCGAGCGTGCCGTTGACCACCTCGTGGAGGTAGCCGGAGGAGAAGACCCGCTGCCCGCCGGGGCGCAGGGTGCGGGCTCCCTCGCCGGCGCGGGTGAGCGAGCGCTCGATCAGCTCGCCCTGGACGACGGTCATCACGCCGGAGGACTCGCCGTGGTCGTGGAAGCCGCTGCTCTGGCCGGGCAGCCAGCTGAGCAGCCAGACCTCGTAGCCGGGGCCGGTCTCCAGCCGGGCGTACCAGCGGGTGAGCGCGTCGTAGCGGACCAGGGGTTCCCAGCGGGCGCGGTCGGCGGCGATCTCGCGGATCAGCCGGGCGTGGCCGGCCACGGTGGTGGGGTGGCGGGGCAGGTCGGTGCGGGCCAGGTGCGGGAAGGCGAGCGGGTCGCCGGCGATGGAGACGTCGCTGAGGCCGTCGGTCCAGCCCCGGACGGGCGCGGCGGTCGCGGTGGGGGAGGGGTTTGGGCGGGCGAGTTTGTTGCGGTCGCGGTTCCGCTTGCGGATGCGGGTCATACGCACGGGAGTCGTCCTCGGAGTGGCGGCTGGTTCGTCGGGGATCAGCCGGATCCGGGATGTCCTGGGACGGGAATCGCGGGCGGCCTCTGTGCTTCCTGGGGGCGGCGCGCGGTGGGACGCGGGCGCCTAGATACAGCAGGAGCAGAGGCGACAACAAGAGTTCACGGCACGGCGGAGCGTGGAACCGCTCCGGGGGCTGGCGAACTCTGACATAGGGGAAAGGAGACCGCATCCGTGGGGCCGGTGTCAAACACAGGGATGCGGCATTCGAGAGGGTTACGCCAAGAAGTTGCCCGGATGGGGTGATAAATCACGCTCTATGTTTCGATGGGAAGATCGCCGGGAAGGCAGGGCGATGACCGGCCTGTGATGGTGACCGAGCGTCACTCGCCGAAGGGTTGTGGCTGGTTCGACGCCGTTCAGGGCTTTCGGATCGAAGGTCCAATGTGTCCGAATATGTACACTATTCGTAACGGCTTGGTGCCGGGGAGTGAATCCTCGCCCCAATACCAGAGCTCGGCTTGACTGAGCCAGAGTGACGCAACTGTAATTTCACTCGTGTCGTCGGCCGCACGAGGCAACGGCAACCACGGGGACGCCAAGTAGGGGCAGAGGAGGCGCGCCACATGAGCGAGCTCTTTGAGCTGTTGATCGGTGACGGCATCGCGGAGGAGGAAGAGGAACTCGGTTGGCAGGAGCGCGCGTTGTGCGCCCAGACCGACCCCGAGTCCTTCTTCCCCGAGAAGGGCGGCTCCACGCGCGAGGCCAAGAAGGTCTGCCTCGCCTGCGAGGTCCGTTCGGAATGCCTGGAGTACGCCCTCGCCAATGACGAGCGGTTCGGCATCTGGGGCGGACTCTCCGAGCGCGAGCGCCGTCGGCTCAAGAAGAGCGCGGTCTGACCGGGGCGGCCGCCGACCCCCGCTGACCCTTCGACAACCACACGGCAGTACGGGCGCCTCACCGCGGCGGTGGGGCGCTTTCGTGTTCCCTGTCGGCTCTTCACCGGTCCCGCACCGGCACCGCGGACGAAGCCGCCATCCGGAGCCGTTAGTGTGGTGCGCCATCCGGTTGCCGTTCACCGGCTGTGTCCACCGAGAACTGAGGCCCGCGCACTCGATGACCGTCTACAGCCACCAGAGCGGCTTCACCGCTGCCAGGCCGCCCGCCTACCCGCGCCACCTGGTCACCGCGGTGATCGTCTCGCACGACGGGGCCCGCTGGCTGCCGCAGGCCCTCGCCGGCCTGCTCGGCCAGGACCGCCAGGTCCAGCGGGTGCTCGCGGTCGACACCGGTTCCACCGACAACTCTCCGCAACTGCTCGCGGACACCCTCGCCGACTGGCTGCCCGAGAGCGGCCCGCTGCTCCTCGGCCGCCGGGCCGGCTTCGGCACCGCCGTCGCCGAGGCCGTCTTCGGCAGCCCGCCGCTGCGCCCGGAGGACCTGCCGTACCGGCTCGACCCCTCCGGCTACGACCCGGTCACCGGCGGCTGGGACGACTTCGGCGACCCGCTCGCCCAGGAGGACGACCTCGGCCGCGGCGGCCCGCGCGAGACCCAGCCCGTCGAATGGCTCTGGCTGCTGCACGACGACTGCGAGCCGCAGACCGACGCGCTGCGCCGGCTGCTCCAGGTCGCCGACTCCACCCCCAGCGCCGCCGTGGTCGGCCCCAAGCTGCGCAGCTGGTACGACCGCCGCCAGCTGCTGGAGGTCGGCGTCACCATCGCCCGCTCCGGCCGCCGCTGGACCGGCCTCGACCGCCGCGAGCAGGACCAGGGCCAGCACGACCAGGTCCGCCCGGTGCTCGCCGTCTCCAGCGCCGGCATGCTGGTGCGCCGCGACGTCTTCGAGGAACTCGGCGGCTTCGACAAGGCGCTGCCGCTGATGCGCGACGACGCCGACTTCTGCTGGCGGGTCAACGCCGCCGGCCACCGCGTGGTGGTCGCCCCCGACGCCGTGCTGCGGCACGCCGAGGCGGCCAGCCGCGAGCGCCGCGCCATCGACTGCGGCCCCGCCCACCCGCACCGGGTGGACAAGGCCGGCGCCGTCTACACCCTGCTCGCCAACTGCAAGGGCGCGCTCTTCCCTTACGTCCTGCTGCGGCTGGTGCTCGGCACCCTGCTGCGGGCCGTCACCAACCTGCTCGGCAAGGACCCGCGCCAGGCCTTCGACGAGCTCACCGGCCTCGGCCACGAACTCGTCCGCTTCCCCCGGCTGCTGGCCGCGCGCAAGCAGCGCGCCCGCACCCGGGCCGCCGACGCCCTGGACGACCGCACGCTCTTCCCGCCGCCCGGCGCCACCGCCCGGCTCGCCGTCGAGGGCGTGATCGGCTCCCTCGGCATAGGGGGAGGGGACGACACCGGCCGGCACGGCACGGTCGAGGCCGGGCCGGGCGGCGAGGACGACGAGGACCTGGTCGTCGAGCAGTTCACGCTGATCAAGAAGCTGGCCCGGCGTCCGGCGCCGGTGCTGTTCGCGGCCCTGCTGGTGTTCGCCCTGATCGCCTGCCGCGGCCTGTTCGGCAGCGGCGAGCTGTTCGGCGGCGCCCTGCTGCCGGCCACCGACGGCGCCGGCGGCCTCTGGTCGATGTACGCGGACGCCTGGCACCCGATCGGCACCGGCTCCGCCGCCGCCGCGCCGCCGTACCTCGGCGTGCTCGCGGTGCTGTCCTGGGTGCTGTTCGACCACGCCGACCTCGCGCTCACCCTGCTGGTCGTGCTCACCGTGCCGCTGTCGGCGGTCAGCGCCTACCTGGTGTCCCGGCCGCTGCTGGACTCCAAGCTCGTCCGGGCCTGGGCCAGCGCCGCCTACGCGCTGCTGCCCGCCGCGACCGGTGCGCTCGCCCAGGGCCGGATCGGTACCGCCGTCCTCGCCGTGCTGCTGCCGCCGCTGGCCCGCGCCGCCGCGATCGCGGCTGGTCTCGGCATCCGTGACGAGAGCGCCGCCAAGGGCGCCCGCCCGGGGTGGCGGCCGGTCTGGATGACCGTCCTGCTGCTCACCCTGGCCACCTCCTTCGTGCCGTTGACCTGGGCGCTCGCCCTGCCGCTGTGCCTGGCGACGCTGGTCGTCGCGGTGGTCCGCGGCGGTGCCTTCGGCTCGGGCGCCGCCGCGCTGCGCCTGCTCGGCCTGCGCGTCCTGGTGATCCTCGCGCTGCCCGTCCTGGTGCTGGCGCCGTGGTCGCTGTCGGTGCTGGCGCACCCGCAGTGGCTGCTGCTGGAGGCCGGCCTGCCCGGCCTGCACGGCACCGGTGCGAGCGCGGCCGGCCTGCTGCTGGTCAACCCGGGCGGCGCCGGGGTGCCGCCGGTTTGGCTGTCGGCCGGCGTGGTGCTCGCCGCGCTCGCCGCACTGCTGCGCGCCGACCGCCGCCGTGCGGTGCTGTCCGCCTGGGGTGCGGCCGGTGCGGGTCTGGTCTTCGCGGTCGCGGTGGCGGGCACCTCCGTCACCCCGGCCTCCGGCGGCCCGGCGGTGCCCGCCTGGGCCGGTCCGGCCTCGCTGATCGCCGGGATCGCCCTGCTGGCGGCCGCCGCGATCGGTGCCGACGGCGCCAACGCCCGCGTGGCCGGGATCGCCTTCGGCTGGCGCCAGCCGGTGGCCGCGCTGGTGGTGGCCGCCGCGGTGCTGGCCCCGCTGGGCACCGGCCTGTGGTGGGCGCTCACCGGCGCCGGCAAGCCGCTGCACCGGGCCCAGGCCGGCCAGGTGCCCGCGTTCATCGCGGAGGAGGCCGGCACCACCGACCGCTCCCGCACCCTGGTCGTCACCGGCGACCCGGGCGGCGGCGCGGTCCGCTACACCGTGGTCCGCGGCGCGGGCCTGACGCTCGGCCAGGCCGAGTCCACCGTCGACCCGGCGACCGGCACCCAGGACGGCCTGAACAAGATGGTCGGCAGCCTGCTGGCCGGTTCCGGCGCCGACCAGGCCGGTGCGCTCTCCGGCTACGGCATCGCCTACGTGCTGGTCCAGCAGTCGGTGATCGGCACCTACAAGGACGTCCTGGACACCACCCCCGGCCTGGTCAAGGCCAACCAGGACGGCGACTCCGCGCTCTGGCAGGTCACCGGCGCCCCTGCCGTCCGCGCGGTGATCACCGCCCCGGGCGCCGCCCCGGTGGTCGTCCCGGCCGGGGCCCGCGACCTCACCGCCACCGTCCCGGCCGGCCCGGACGGCCGGGTGCTGCGGCTCGCCGAGTCCGCCGCCCCCGAGTGGAAGGCCACCGTGGGCGGCACCGCGCTGGAGTCCGTCACGGTCGACGGCTGGGCGCAGGGCTTCAAGCTCCCGGCCGGCGGCGGCAAGCTGACCGTCACCCGGGAGGACGGCTTCGCGCACACCGGCTGGATCTGGGCCCAGGTGCTGCTCGGCCTGACCGTCCTGGTGCTGGCCCTGCCCGGACGCCGCAGCCACAAGGACGACGACCTGCCCGAGGAGGTGGTGGCCGCCGCCGCGCTGGCCGCCGCGGCCCAGGCGCAGGCGCCCGCCCCCGGCAGCCGCCGGGCCCGCCGGATGGCCGAGCGCGGCGAGGGCGGCGAGGACGGCGGGGTGTACGAGGGCCCGCCGGGCGCGATCCCGGCGCAGCCGGCCGGCGAGCCGATGGCCGAGGCGGTCCAGGCGGCCGCCGCCGTCCAGGAGACCGAGCCGTACGCCGACCCGTACCAGACGTACCAGCAGGCCGACCCGTACAGCTACGACCAGTACGCGGCCCAGCAGCCGGTGGCCGCGCCGTACGGCGGCCAGGGGTACGACGGCCAGGGCTACGAGGGCTACCAGCCGCAGGCGTACCCGCAGCAGGGCTACGAGCAGCAGCCGTACCCGCAGGAGCAGCAGTACGGCTACGAGCAGCAGCCCTACCAGCAGACGGAGCACCAGCAGCCGTGGGTGCCGGGGCAGCCGCAGGCCGAGCCCTACTACGACCCCAACGACCCGAACGACCCCAACGGCACGGGCCGGTACCCGCACCAGCACGGATCGGGGAGCTGACCCGCGATGAAGAAGCCCGCATTCAGGAAGAAGTCCGCGCCCGAGGCCGTCGAGCCGACGGAGGCCGCAGAGGCCGCCGAGGCCGCCGAGGCCGGGCAGTCCGGGCCCGCCCCGGCCCAGGCGCCGGAGCCCGCGGCCTCCGCCCGGCCGGCCGGGCGGTCCGGGGGCACCAGGACCACGCAGTCCCTGCTGGCCGCGGCCGTCGTGCTCGCGGCGGTGTTCGGGATCGCCGAGACGCGCCCGCCGGCCGCCCCCGCCAAGGCGGACGGCGGCGTCGCCCCGACCACCGCGCAGGTCGAGCGGACGGCGGCGGTCTGCCCGCAGCCGCTCCAGGGCCTGACCGGCTCGACCACGCTCACCGCCTACACCCCGCCCGGGACGGGCGGCGCCACCGGCGGGGCCGGCTGGCTCTCCGACGCCGCCGCGCCCGCGACCCCGCCGACCACCGCCCCCTCCGCCCCGGCGTCCGGCGCCCCCGCCGCGCCGTCCGGCTCGGCCGCCCCGGCCGCCCCGGACAAGGGCGCCGCGCCCGCCGACGCCCGGCTGACCCTGGCCAAGCCCGGCGCCCCGGCCACCGGCCCGGCCGCCAACGGCGACACCGCGCCCGGCACCGGGGCCGTCGCCACCGGCGCCCTCGCCCCCGGCTTCACCGTCACCCAGACCACCGTGGTCACCGAGCAGCGCGGCCTCGGCCTGTCCGGCCTCACCTGCACCCCCGCCGGGACCAGCTTCTGGTTCGCCGGGGCCAGTACGGCCGGCGACCGGGTCGACTACGTCAGCCTGGTGAACACCGAGTCCTCCGCCGCCGTGGTCGACATCAAGCTGTACGGCGACAAGGGACTGATCGAGAACGACGCCGCCAACGGCATCACCGTCGCCCCCGGCAGCTCCCAGTCCGTGCTGCTGCCGACGATCAGCAAGGGCGCGGTCAACGACCTCGCCGTGCACGTGGTCGCCCGCAGCGGGCGGGTCGGTGCCGCGCTGCACGCCGCCGACGGTGCCAAGGGCGCCGACTGGATCCCGGCCTCGGCCGAGCCGGCGGCCACCCAGGTGCTGCCCGGCCTGCCCGCCGACACCGCCGCCGCCCACCTGGTGGTCTGGGCGCCGCCGGAGGACGACGCCGACCTGAAGATCCAGCTCTCCGGCAAGAACGGCTGGTTCACCCCGGCCGGCAACGAGTCCATCCACATCAAGGCGGGCATGGTGGCCGCCGTCGACCTCGGCAAGGTCACCCGAGACGAGGTCGCCGGGCTGCGGCTGTCGCCCACCGACGACAAACACCCGACCCGGGTCGTGGCCGGCCTACGGGTCGACCGGGCCGGGGGCGGCGGCAAGAGCGACGCGGCCTGGCTCACCGGCACCGGCCCGGGGGGGGGGGGGGGCCCGGGGCGGGGCCGCCCCGGGGGGCCGGGGGGCCGGGGTGTGGTAAGCACCGCCGGCGCGCCCGCCCCCGCCCGCCGCGGCCC
>NZ_JBHWIR010000036.1:37537-50192 GCF_042731835.1 Kitasatospora sp. NPDC059817
TCTGGGGGGTTGGTTTTTGTTTAAACGCCCCCGGGGGGGGGGGGGCGGGGGGGGGGGGGGGGGCATTGCGCGCGGGGGCGGGCCACCCCGCCCCCGGCCGGGTCGGCGCCCGCGCCACGGTCGCCGACAACCGGGCCGGCGCGTCCACGCTGTTCCTGACCTCCGCCGGCGACGCCGCCACCGTCCGGGTCACCGCCTCGGCCGGCAGCGGCGGCGGCACCCCGGTGAGCAAGGACGTCCAGCTGCCGGCCGGCGGCACGGTCGCCCTCCCGGCGCCCGAGCCCGGTGGGCTGAACGGCAGCTTCGCGCTCACCGTCGAGACCGTCTCCGGCGGCCCGGTGATGGCCGCCCGGATGCTCTCGCTGCCCGCCAAGGACGTGCCGATGTTCACCATCCAGGCGCTGCGCGACGACCACAGCACCGTCAGGGTCCCGCAGGCTGGCCAGGATCCGGGCGTCGTCCTGCGCTGACCGGTCGGACGGGGCGGTACCCGGCAGGCCCGGGTACCGCCCCGTCCGCGTGCTCAGTCCTCGTCGTAGCGCGGGTCGATGGCGTCCGGGGACAGTCCCAGCAGCTCCGCCACCTGCTCGATCAGGATCTCGTGCACCAGCGCCGCGCGGTCCTCCCGGGTCTTCGCCCGGATCTCCACCGGCCGCCGGTACACCACGATCTGGCTCTTGCGCCCCTGCTTGCCCGGCAACACCCGCCCCAGCGGCACGCCGTCCTCGCCGTCGGCCGCGTCGGGCTCGTGCAGCGGCACCTCCTGGACGGCGAACTCCACTTCGATCAGCTGCGGCCAGCGCCGTTCAAGACGCTCCACCGATTCGCGCACGTAGTCGTCGAACAGTTCGGAGCGGGTGAGCGAGATCGGCACCTGGGGCGGCGCCAGCGGGCCGCGCAGCCCCCTGCCGTGCCGGTCGCGATGCCGGGGACGGCGCGAGGGTCCCGTCGATGACTGCGGTGCAGAGCTGTCCATATCACTGCCGAGGGTAGTCCTTGGACGGTCGGAAGTGGACTACTCCGACGGGGAAACGCCCGGGGCGGCGGAGGCGTGGACCGGCGTGCGGACCGCGACACGGCACACCCGCCGGACAGGCGGTCTTCGCTCCCCGGCGAGGAGTGCGGTACCGTCCACCCTCGTGAGCTCTGTACGTCGTTGTTCGCGGACCGCGTGCGGCCGGCCGGCCGTCGCGACGCTGACGTACGTCTACGCGGACTCCACCGCCGTCCTGGGCCCGCTCGCCACCTACGCCGAGCCGCACTGCTACGACCTGTGCGCCGAGCACGCCGAGCGCCTCACCGCCCCGCGCGGCTGGGAGGTCGTCCGGCTGGCCGCCGAGGCCGGGCCGCTGCGCCGCAGCAGCGACGACCTGGAGGCCCTCGCCAACGCCGTCCGCGAGGCCGCCCGGCCGCAGACCCCCCGTCAGGGCCGCGGGTCCGAGGGCGAGTCCACCGAGGGCGGCCGCCGCGGCCACCTGCGCGTCCTGCGCTCGCCGGACAACTGACGCCGCACAGCCGACGCCGTACCCCGCCCAGGGCCTGCACCGGGCGTTCGTCCGACTTGGGTACGCTGCCCGTCTACCGTCACCGCGGACCGTCGACCGAACGGGCGGTGACCCCGACGTATCGTGACCGTGGGCGGCCAGCCGCCGATCACACGCACACCGACCAGTACAGAGACCAGGGTGGAGCCGCAGTGCGCGACCTCAAGCAGCTCGTGAAGGCCTACGACGTCCGAGGCGTCGTCCCGGACCAGTGGGACGAGCACCTGTCCCGGGCCTTCGGCGCCGCGTTCGTGCAGGTCACCGGCGCGTCCGCGATCGTCGTCGGCCACGACATGCGCCCCTCCTCCCCGTCGCTCACCCGGGCGTTCGCCGAGGGCGCCGCCGCCTACGGCGCCGACGTGGTCCAGATCGGCCTCTGCTCGACCGACCAGCTCTACTACGCCAGCGGCAAGCTCGACCTGCCCGGCGCGATGTTCACCGCCAGCCACAACCCGGCCCAGTACAACGGAATCAAGCTGTGCCGGGCCGGCGCCGCCCCGGTCGGCCAGGACACCGGCCTCTCCGAGATCCGCGAGCTGGTCGAGTCCTGGACGGGCGAGGACGACACCGTCACCGTCCCGGCCAAGGACGTCAAGCCCGGCGCGCTGTCCGAGCAGGACACCCTGCGCGGCTACGCCGACCACCTGCTGGGCCTGGTCGACCTCACCGCGATCCGCCCGCTCAAGGTCGTCGTGGACGCGGGCAACGGCATGGGCGGCCACACCGTGCCGACCGTCTTCGACGGCCTGCCGATCGAGCTCGTCCCGATGTACTTCGAGCTGGACGGGACCTTCCCCAACCACGAGGCCAACCCGCTCGACCCGAAGAACATCGTCGACCTCCAGGCCAAGGTCCGCGAGGTCGGCGCCGACCTCGGCCTGGCCTTCGACGGCGACGCCGACCGCTGCTTCGTCGTCGACGAGCGCGGCGAGCCGGTCTCCCCGTCCGCCATCACCGCCCTGGTCGCCGCCCGCGAGATCGCCCGCGCCCAGGCCGCCGGCGAGGCCGAGCCGACCGTCATCCACAACCTGATCACCTCCTGGACCGTCCCCGAGGTGGTCCGCGAGCTCGGCGCCAACCCGGTGCGCACCCGGGTCGGCCACTCCTTCATCAAGCAGGAGATGGCCGTCACCGACGCCGTCTTCGGCGGCGAGCACTCCGCGCACTACTACTTCCGCGACTTCTGGCGCGCCGACACCGGCATGCTGGCCGCGCTGCACGTGCTGGCCGCGCTCGGTGGGCAGCCCGGCACGCTGTCCGCGCTCACCGCCGAGTACGACCGCTACGCCGCCTCCGGCGAGATCAACAGCACCGTCGCCGACCAGGCCGCCAGCACCGCCGCCGTCCGCGCCGCCTACGCCGGCCTGGAGGGCACCACCGTCGACGAGCTGGACGGCCTCACCGTGGCCGGCCCTGACTGGTGGTTCAACCTGCGCGCCTCCAACACCGAGCCGCTGCTGCGCCTGAACGCCGAGGCCAAGGACCCGGCGAAGATGGCCGAGCTGCGCGACGGCGTGCTCGCCATCGTCCGCGCCTGACCGAGGCCTCCTGTGCCCCGGCCGGTAGGGTTGCCTATCGGCCGGGGCACCGCCGTGCCACCCCCCGACTTTTGGAGAGCCCCATGAAGCTCGAATCCTTCCTGCTGGAGATCCTGGTCTGCCCGCAGTGCCGGGCCGCGCTCACCGAGGGCGGCACCGAGGAGCAGCCCGAGCTGCTCTGCACCGGCGCGGACTGCGGCCTCGCCTACCCGGTCCGGGACGGCATTCCGGTCCTGCTGGTGGACGAGGCCCGCCGCCCGGCCTGATCCTTGGGGCGAAGCCCCCACCCCGCCAGCCCAGCGCGCACAGGACAGCAGCCGGAGGCCCGCCGCATGCTCGACGACACCCTGCTCGACGACCCGGCCGCCCTGCAGCGCGCCGACCGCGACCGCGCCCTGCTGGCCCTGGCCGGCGCCGGCGCGCGGGTCCGCACCGCGCTGCGGCTGGCCGACGCGGCCGGCCTGGACCGGCTGCGCCCGGACGGCCGCCCGCGCGCCGTCCTGGTCGCGGGCCACGGCAGCGCCCTGACGGCGGGCGAGATCCTGACCGCGCTGGCCGGCCACGCCGGCCTGATCACCACGCTGCCGCCGACCGAGGCGGCCGCCCCGCGCGCCGACCGGGCCGGCGCGCCGCCCGCCTTCACCGCCGGGCTCGGCTGGCAACTGCCCGGCTGGGCCGGCCCGCTGGACCTCCTGGTGGTCAGCTCCGCCGACGGCGGCGAACCGGGCCTGGTCGGCCTCGCCGAGCAGGCCTACGCGCGCGGCTGCGCGATCGTGGTCACCGCCCCGGCGGGCAGCCCGCTGGCCGAGGCCGCGCTGCAGGTGCGCGCGCTGCCGCTGCCGTACGTGGCCTCCGCGCTGCCCGAGGACGAGGCGCCCGCCGGCCCGGCCGCCGAGCCGGACCTCCCCGCCGAGGACCCGGCCGCGCTGTGGTCCCACCTCGCCCCGCTGCTCGCGCTCGCCCAGAAGATCGGCATCACCCAGCTGCCGTACGACGCGCTGCCGGCCGTCGCCGACCTGCTGGACGCGACCGCCGTCCGCTGCCGCCCCGACGCCGCCGCGTACACCAACCCGGCCAAGGGCCTGGCCGCCCGGCTGGCCGGGACGGTCCCGCTGCTGTGGGCCGAGGGCCCGATCGCCGGGGCCGTCGCCACCCGCTTCGCCGCCCAGCTCGCCGAACGGGCCGGCCGCCCGGCGCTGGCCGGGCCGCTGCCGCAGGTGCTCACCGCCCACCGCGGCATGTTCACCGGCCAGTTGGGCGCGGGCGCGGACCCGGACGACTTCTTCCGCGACCGGGTCGACGAGCCGGATCCGCTGCACCTCCAGGTCCTGCTGCTGCGGCACGTCCCGGGGGCGCCCGGTGCCCAGTCCGGTGTCCGTCCCGGCGGCGCGCCCGAGGAGCAGGGCGGGCCGGCCGAGGTGCCGGAGGACGACGCGGGCCCGCGCAGCTTCGGCGTCACCCGCGCGCACCGGCTGGCCGGCGCCCACGACGTCCGGCTGACCGAGTACGCGACCAGCCGGCCGGACCCGCTGCACGCGCTCGCCGACCTGGTCGCGCTGACCGACTTCGCCGCCGTCTACCTCGGGCTCGCCGCCGCGCAGTCCTGAGCCGCGCAGTCCTGAGCCGCGCCGCACGGCCGGTACGGTAAGCGCTCGACGGAGCAGCGCGACCAGCCATTGCGGCGGAGGGACCCGAAGCATGAGTACAGAAGGCGGCACCAAGGCACTGGTCGCGGCACTGTCCGCGAACCTGGCGATCGCGGTGGCCAAGTTCACCGCCTTCGGCTTCACCGGCTCCTCGTCGATGCTGGCCGAGGGCGTGCACTCGGTCGCCGACTCGGGCAACCAGGTGCTGCTGCTGATCGGCGGCAAGCGGGCGCGCCGGGAGGCGGACGAGGAGCACCCGTTCGGGTACGGCCGCGAGCGCTATGTCTACGGCTTCCTGGTGGCGATCGTCCTCTTCAGCGTCGGCGGCCTGTTCGCGATCTACGAGGGCTGGCACAAGGTCAACCACCCGGAGAAGCTGGACTCCTGGGGCTGGGCGGTCGGTGTGCTGCTCTTCGCCGTCGCGATGGAGGGCTGGTCCTTCCTCACCGCGATGCGCGAGTCGGCGAAGGCCAAGGGCGGCCAGGGCTGGGTGCAGTTCATCCGCACCGCCAAGGCCCCGGAGCTGCCGGTGGTGCTGCTGGAGGACGCCGGCGCGCTGATCGGCCTGGTGCTCGCGCTGCTCGGCGTCTCGCTCACCGTGGTCACCGGCGACGGCGTCTGGGACGGCGTCGGCACCCTGGGCATCGGCGTCCTGCTGGTGGTGATCGCGGTGGTGCTCGCCCTGGAGACCAAGTCGCTGCTGCTCGGCGAGTCCGCCGACCGGGATTCGGTGCGCCGGATCCGCGAGGCGCTGGTGGACGGCGAGGCCGTCACCGGCGTGATCCACATGCGCACCCTGCACCTGGGGCCGGAGGAACTGCTGGTCGCCGCCAAGATCGCGGTCAACGCGGAGGACAGCGCCGCCCGCGTCGCGCAGGCGATCGACGCGGCGGAGGAGCGGGTCCGGGCCGTCGTCCCGATCGCGCGGGCGATCTACCTGGAGCCCGACGTCTACAGCGCCGAGAAGGCCGCCGCGGGCGAGGACCCGGCGGCCACCCCCGGCGGGCCCGGGCCCGGCGCCTCGCACTGACCGGCGCCGGGCCGCCCCTGGCCGGGGCCGGCCGGGGGCAGACCAGGGGGGCGGCTGGGATCCGCTTGAGGACCCGTCCGGTCCGAGGCCGAAATCGCTCATCGGCGGACGGCCGGTGGGGCCGCCGGTGTAGATTCGTCACCAGAGCCAGAACGTCGCTGCTGATGGCGGTTGATCGGCGGTCTGCCCCTGTGGGGTGTGCCCCGGTCGAGGGAGAGAGGTCCTCCGACGGTTTGTGCTGCGCAGCAGGGAACCGGTCCAGCACCACGGATCCGGCCGCCCCGGCGTAGCCGTGCACCCGTACGGCCCCGCCCCGCTGCGACCGCACACACAGGACCTTGGCCACGCCCACCCCATCAGCGAGGAGCAGACGCATGTCGACCGACACCACCGGTGACTTCAAGGTCGCCGACCTTTCCCTGGCGCCGTTCGGCCGCAAGGAGATCCAGCTGGCCGAGCACGAGATGCCCGGCCTGATGTCGATCCGCGCCGAGTACGCCGAGTCGAAGCCGCTGACCGGCGCCCGCATCACCGGCTCGCTGCACATGACCGTGCAGACCGCCGTCCTCATCGAGACCCTGACCGCCCTGGGCGCCGAGGTCCGCTGGTGCTCCTGCAACATCTTCTCCACCCAGGACCACGCGGCCGCCGCCATCGCGGTCGGCCCGGAGGGCACCCCGGAGAACCCGCAGGGCGTGCCGGTCTTCGCCTGGAAGGGCGAGACCCTGGACGAGTACTGGTGGTGCACCGAGCAGGCCCTGACCTGGCCTGAGGGCAAGACCCCGAACATGATCCTGGACGACGGCGGCGACGCCACCCTGCTGATCCACAAGGGCGTCGAGTTCGAGAAGGCCGGTGCCGCGCCGGACCCGTCCACCGCGGACAACGACGAGTTCCGGATCATCCTGGAGCTGCTCAACCGCACCCTCAAGGACTCCCCGAACAAGTGGACCGAGGTCGCCGCCACCATCAAGGGCGTGACCGAGGAGACCACCACCGGTGTCCACCGCCTGTACGAGATGCACCGTGACGGCCAGCTGCTGTTCCC
This sequence comes from Kitasatospora sp. NPDC059817, assembly GCF_042731835.1. Taxonomy (NCBI): domain Bacteria; kingdom Bacillati; phylum Actinomycetota; class Actinomycetes; order Kitasatosporales; family Streptomycetaceae; genus Kitasatospora; species Kitasatospora sp. NPDC059817. The sequence continues at coordinate 44,344 of NZ_JBHWIR010000036.1, forward strand.
GGCGATCAACGTCAACGACTCGGTCACCAAGTCGAAGTTCGACAACAAGTACGGCTGCCGCCACTCGCTCATCGACGGCATCAACCGCGCCACCGACGTCCTGATCGGCGGCAAGGTCGCCGTCGTCTGCGGCTACGGCGACGTCGGCAAGGGCTGCGCCGAGTCGCTGCGCGGCCAGGGCGCCCGCGTCATCGTCACCGAGATCGACCCGATCTGCGCGCTCCAGGCGGCGATGGACGGCTACCAGGTCGCCACCCTGGAGGACGTCGTCGAGACGGCCGACATCTTCATCACCACCACGGGCAACAAGGACATCATCATGGCCTCCCACATGGCCCGGATGAAGCACCAGGCCATCGTCGGCAACATCGGCCACTTCGACAACGAGATCGACATGGCCGGCCTGGCGCAGCTGCCCGGCGTCGTGAAGACCGAGGTCAAGCCGCAGGTCCACGAGTGGCGCAAGGCCGACGGCCGCACCATCATCGTCCTCTCCGAGGGCCGCCTGCTGAACCTGGGCAACGCGACCGGCCACCCGTCGTTCGTGATGTCCAACTCCTTCGCGAACCAGACGATCGCCCAGATCGAGCTGTTCACGAAGACCGAGCAGTACCCGATCGGCGTCTACGTGCTGCCCAAGCACCTGGACGAGAAGGTCGCCCGGCTGCACCTCGACGCGCTCGGCGTGAAGCTGACCACCCTGAGCCAGGACCAGGCCGACTACATCGGCGTCCCGGTCGAGGGCCCGTACAAGGCGGATCAGTACCGCTACTGATGCGGTGAACCGCGGCTGACGCGGTGCGGCGTACGCCGGTGGCCGGCACCCCTGCGCAGGGGTGCCGGCCACCGGCGCGTTCGGCGGTCTGTGTTCAGGGCACGATGACGTCGGTGGTCCAGGCGGCGGCGTCCGGGCCGAGGGCCCTGGTGTGGGCGAGCATCCAGGGGAGGCCGCCGAGCTGTTCCAGGGAGGGCGGATCGCCGGCTCCGGTGCCGATGGAGATCTCCACCCCGTTCTGGACGGACTCCAGGGGCGGGTGCGGGTCGGTGTAGGGCGAGCCGTCCGTGCTGGTGTAGACCGGGCGCGGCCCGATCGGCCGCAGGCTGACCGAGACGTTCTTCCCCTCGACCTGGAACATCAGCCACAGGTTCCAGGCGCCGACGCCGTCCGTATCCGGCCGCGAGAGCATGACGTCGGTGGCCTTGAACGTCTCGGGCAGGCCGGTGAACTGCACCGGTAGCGGGACGTTCCAGTGGCCGAACCGGACGCCGGTGGCGACCTTGTGGAGGACTTCGTCGGTGACGTCCCCGGGCGCTCCGCCGTCCACGCTGACCTCGGCCCAGCGGCCCGCGGGGGTCAGCCAGCGCAGCGTCGGCTGGTAGCTCTCGGGCTGGTCGGCGACCACCCGGTAGGCCGGTCGTCCGTTGACCGGTTCGGCGTCGACCTTGCTGAGTTTCACGTTGACCCCCGTCATCGGGGGCTCGGAGCCCGCCGGGTACTGGGAGAGCCTGATGCGGGCAGCGTTCTTGCCCGCGCCTCGGGCCTGGGCGTAGATGCCGTGGTAGCCGGTCTCGTAGCCGATGTGCTGCTCGCCGCCCACCCAGTCGGGCAGCCAGCCGAAGTGGACCTCGGTGGTCAGCGGGTCGATGCCGCTCACGGTCGGGGTCGGGGTCGGGGTCGGAGTCGGCGTCGAGGACGGCGAGGTGCTCGGGGTGGGCCCCGCCGGCGGTGTCGGGGCGACGGTGCCGCTTCCCGGGGCCAGCAGCGCGGTGGTCGCCACCACCGCCACCGTCACGGCGGCGACGGCGCCGATCGCGGCGCGCTTGCGACGGCGCAGCCGGGCGGTGCCCTCGGCGATCGAGCGGTCGGCGTCGAACCGCGCAGGTGGCGCCGACCCGTCGGCGAGGGCCGTCAGCCGGGTGGTGAGGTCGTGGTGATCCTTGCTGGTCATGGCGTCCTCCCTGCGACGGTGGGGCGGGCGGCGAGCCTGCCGCGGAGGGTGTCCAGGGCCCGGGAGCTCTGGCTCTTGACGTTGCCCGACGAGCAGCCCATGGCGTCGGCGGCCTGGTCGATCGTCAGGTCGCAGTAGTACCGGAGCACCACGGCCGCCCGTTGGCGGGCCGGCAGCGTCGCCAGGGCGTGGCGCAGGTCCAGCGAGGCGTCGAGGTCGACGGGCACGGACTCGGTGTCGAGGTCGGTGCCCGGCCGGCTGGTCCGCCGCCACCAGGAGGTGCGCTGCTCGGCCAGGAAGGTGTTGACCAGCACCCTGCGGGCGTAGCCGTCCAGGTTCTCCATGCGGCCTGCCCGCGACCAGTTCACGTACAGCTTGGTGATGGTCTCCTGGACCAGGTCGTCCGCGCGGTGCCAGTCCCCGCACAGCAGATAGGCGACCTTGCGCAGCCAGCCGCTCCTGGAAGTCACGTACTCCGTGAACTCCTCGTCGCGTGCCTGCTTCGCCATCTGCGCCCCCCTTCTCCCTCGTACCGTCGGCGCTCGTGCGCGCCGTCCACCCCCCTAATGCGGGCACCCGCCCCGAACGTTGCATGCGAATGCGCACGTAGGCTTTCGGGCATGCCCAACGGCCGGTACTCGCTCCATACAGCCATGACTCCTCTGGGTCACGACCGCGTGCTGCTCGGGGAGGAGCGCTTCAGCTGCGCCCCCGGGGCGGCCGGCTGGCGGTACGTCTCCAAGACCTACGCGCCGGACGGGCGGGTGATCGGCAGCGTCGACCTCACCCTGGACTCGCGGGCCCGCCCGCTGCGGATGGAACTGCGGGCCGGCGGCTGGCAGGTGCGCGGCGGCGCGGTGGACGGCGTCGCCTGGGTCCGGACGGACGCGGCGGACCCGGGCGGCGAGCACAGCGTGGAGGGGCACGACCGGGCGCACGGGTTCACCGGCGGCTCGCCGGCCTTCCTGGTCGCCACCGCCCGGCTGCTGCGGCTGCGGGAGGGGGCGAGCGCGCGGGTGCGGCTGGTCGCGTTCACCGAACCGGTGCTGGCGCCGCGCACCTTCGACCAGGGGTGGCTGCTGGAGGGTGTCGACACGCACCAGACCGACTCCGGGCCGCTGCTGGTCGAGCGGTACCAGGTCGCGGACCTGGAGACCGGCGAGCAGCAGGTCGTGCACCTCGCGGGGGACGTGGTGCTGGCGGCCGACGGGATCGAACTGGAGGAGCTGGCGTCGCCGCCGAACGCCTGGCCGGCGCAGTTCGGGGAGTAGGCCCGGGTTGCGCGGGCCGGGCTGGGTGGGCCGGGCGGCGGGCCCGCGCGGCAGTGTGGTGAGCCTAGGCGGGCGGCGCGAAGCCGGTGTCGGGGGCCGGTGTCGAGGACGGGGTTGGTGCCGGTGCCGGGGACGGCTGGTCGGCGGTGGGCGGGGCGGGCTTCTCGAAGGAGGGGGCGGCCGGCTGGGGCGCGGGAGCCGGCCACGCGGCGGGTGCGGGGGCCGCGGTCCGCTGCCACTGCGCCTGGGCCCGCGTCCACTCCCGGCGCTGGCGCTCGGTGAGCACCGCGCCCAGGTACGCCGCCGGGTGTAGCCCCTGCGCCACCGGGTGACCGGTTCGGGCGGCCAGGTCGCCGGCCAGCCGGGTGGACATCTGGAGCGCCACCGTCGGATCCAACTGGCCTATACGGCCCAGCAGTTGGCGGATCGCCAGCCAGAGCGGCTCCGGCACCGCGGACAGGTCCATCGCGACCAGCTCCCGGCCCATCACCTGGAGCAGGTGCGGGTGCACGGGCGGCAGCGGGGGCGGCGTCCCGCCGCCCGGGGTGCGCTCGCGGACGACCACCGTCCCGGCGAAGATGTCGCCCAGCCGCTTGCCGTCCGCGTTCACGGCCGAGGTGATCACCGCCGGCACGCCGGTCATGGCGACCAGCTCCATGAAGCCGACCAGCCCGCGCACCAGCGAGTGCCGGAACCGCACCGGGCCGCCGTCGGTGCGCACCACCCGCAGGCCGAGCGCGGCCTTGCCGAGCGAGCGCCCGTGGCTGAAGGTCTCGACCATCACCGGCACGGCCACCAGGAAGAACACCAGCAGCCCGATCAGGGTGGCCGCCAGCGCCGCACCGTCCAGTCCGATCAGGGCGACGCTCAGGGTGAGCGAGACCAGGAACAGGGCGGCGAACTCCACGAGCAGGTCCAGCGTGATCGCCAGCGCCCGGCTGGGAAGCTTCGCCGTCTGCAGGTCGAGGACGACCGCCTCGCCCGTCACCAGGTCGCTCAAGACACCTGTCCGTTCACGTTCGTGGAGCCGTACAGCTCACTCATGGAGGCCGCCGAGGGCGGCACGGACGAGGGGAGGGACGTCACCCGGACCGGCCCCCACGACCTGCTCTCCGCAGTCTGATCCGCAGCCGCAAACATACGGCGCCCGGTGGCCGCACGGGAAGTGAGATCCCGGCGGCCGGGGTGCCCACCGCTCCTGGCATGCTGGGCCGCGCGTGTCCGTACCTACCCGCCCGTCCGCCCGCCCGCGACCGGGCCCCTCGCGCCCACCGCCGACCATGGAGCCGCCGAATGGACCTGGACGTCTTCGTCGCCACCCACCAGGGGGAGTGGGCACGGCTGGACGCCCTCGCCCGACGGCGCCGGCTCAGCGGGGAGGAGGCCGACGAACTGGTCACCCTCTACCAGCGCGCCACCGGCCACCTGGCCAAGGTCCAGGCCGCCGCACCGGACCCGGCCCTGCTCAGCCGGCTGACCGGCCTGGTCTCGCGGGCCCGCAGCGCGGTGACCGGATCGCGCAGCAGCGGCTGGCACGACGTCGCCCGGTACTACACGGTGAGCTTCCCGGCCGCGCTGTACCGCGCGCGCCGCTGGTGGGTGCCGGTCGCGGTCGTCTCGCTGCTGGCCACCGCGGTGCTCGCCTGGTGGATGGCCACCCACCCCGAGGTCCGCAACAGCCTGGTCGCCCCGGATCACCTGCGGGAGATGACCCGCCCGGGCGGGCAGTACGAGTCGTACTACTCGGACCGCCCGGCGAGTTCGTTCGCCGCACAGGTCTGGACGAACAACGCCTGGATCGCCGTGCAGTGCCTGCTGTTCGGGATCGCGCTGGGTCTCCCGGTGCTCTGGGTGATGTGGACCAACGTGGTCAACCTCGGTGTCGGCGTCGGGCTGATGGCCTCCGCCGGGCGACTCGACGTCTTCCTCGGCCTGCTCATCCCGCACGGCCTGTTGGAGCTGACCGCGGTGTTCGTGGCCGGCGGCCTCGGTCTGCGCCTCGGCTGGACGGTCATCGACCCCGGCCCGCGCACCCGTGGAACGGCCCTGGCCGAACAGGGCCGCTCCATCATCGGCATGTCCATCGGCCTCGCGACGGTGCTGGCCGTTTCCGGTGTACTCGAAGCGTTCGTCACCCCTTCCGGACTGCCCACCTGGGCGCGCATCTCGATCGGCGTGCTGGCCGAGGCGGCATTCCTCCTCTACGCGCTGGTGTGGGGCCGAAAGGCCGCCGAGGCCGGCGAAGTCGGTGATCTGGACGCGGCCGATCGGGCGGATCTGCAACCCGTCGCGGCCTGAGGCGAGGTGATCCACACGCCTCTGACCTGGTACTCTTCTCGCATCCCGACCAAACCATTGACGTGGTGAGGGTGGGCTAGTAGGTTTGAACGGTTGGGACAGACTGGACAACGGTCAGTCCCGGGCGTTAGTGTCTACGACACCGCCAAATCGAGGTGAGCGCGTTTTATGAATGCGCATCCTTCGACGAAGCAAAATCCCGCGGACTGAGCACACCGAAAGCTTTGATAAGCTTCGGAGCGAAGTTCGAAGGAAATCCCGCCAGCGGGAATTCGGAGAAACGAAGCCGGTAAGAACGGCCGCGAGGATCTGATAAGCTGGAAACACGAAA
>NZ_JBHWIR010000037.1:0-43675 GCF_042731835.1 Kitasatospora sp. NPDC059817
ACTCCCATACCAGTGAAGTCAGGATGTTCAAGAGATCACGCAGTGGCCCGCTTTTGATGCGCCGTCCGTGGCCCTAATTTCACCCGTCGACGACAGCCCGCCGGACGGCCGGTAGGCGTTAGAGCTATGGGGCTCTGCCCCAAACCCCGGCCCTCCTCGGAGGGGACCAGGGACAGGCGCACGGGCGCGGCTTCGACGTGGTGATCGTGGTTGGGCCGCGGGAGACCCCCACCTCGACCGGTCACCCAAGGGCGTACCCGGAACCTCCTGGGGCCGCCAAGGCCAAGCGCAAGCGTCACCGGGTGAGCCTTGGCGGCCCCAGGAGAACCCGGGTGCGGCGAAGCCGCCCGATCGAGGAGGGAACCACCCGCTCAGCCTGAAGTACGCTGGCGGCCAGCCAAACCGCTCCACCACCCGCGTTGGCGAGGCGGATACTGCGGTCGGAAAGCTCCTCCGACGAAGCTGTCTGGCTGGCAGTATGGCCGAGTGAACTTTTCGGATGGGTCTACTCTGGCGCTCTCCTTAACTGCCTCTCTAGTAACCGCCTGCGGTGGATTTATGGTCGCATGGAATGTCCTCGGAGGGTCCTATAAGAAGTCCGTCGAGGAGAACCGTGACCGAATCCGGCGGGAGCTGAGGATCACGGCAGGCGACAACGCGATCGAGCTGCCCTCCCCAGTGGCGGAGGATCAACCAGCAGAGGGCGGGCCTACTACCGTCAACGACAGACGCCACTATGAGATTCACGTCCATCAGGCTGATCCCGAGGCGCAGCGAGCCGAGCGTGAGGAGCAAACCTTCACTATCCTCCTGGCTGACTACTACGCCCATGGGTTGGCACAAGCTCAACGCAGCTCAGTGGTTAGCTTGGCGGCATCGGTCTTTGGCGGGCTTGTGCTCCTTGCCGGTGTTGCTCTCGCCATCTGGAAGTCTGAGACGACGGGCGAGGTCTACGCTGCTGTTGTTACTAACGTGAGTGGTCTCGTGACCGGCGTAATTGGTGTGCTCTTCCACCGCCAAGGCCGTCTAGCTTTGCAGCATATGGAGGGTCAGGCCCAGCACCTACGACTCGACATGCGCACTGAGCGTGGATTTCGACAGGCGCTCCGACTCGTGGACCAGATAGAAGACGCGTCCCTCAAGGCTCAGCTACAGGCTGCACTGATTCTTCAGTTCTCCGGAGCACAACTGCCAGACATCAAGCCCTGACAACCGTGCCTCTTCCGTGTCCTACGTGACGGAATCGGGCGGTAAACGCCGGACAGTAGCGGGTCTCAGCAAGGCGTGGCAAAGCGTCGGGTGGGCAACGTGGCTGCAGGTCATGGCGCCTGCAGAACAATCCAGTTGGCGATCTTCCCAAGCTCAGCCGCCCAAGGCGCCTGACTTCGGATCATTGAGATTCCGCTACCCGCACAGCCCAGATCCGGCCGAGTTTCGGTTGTCCGATTTGTCGGATGCGTCCCGCGGGTTTCCCATCATGGGATTCCCGCGCCGTCCCAACGCATGCCCACATCGATAGACGCTCCGTCCATCTCGATAATCAGCGCAGGTCAGGCGCCTATACAAGGCTAGACCAGGCTATACAAGGGTGGCACAATAGCCAGTACAAAGTGCGACACGTTTTGCATCCGCTTCCCCTCGTTGGGCGAGCTGGAATGCATCGCACGCCAGGGCTCTTGGGTCGCGGCGTTGCTAGCGTCCGTCGTCGGCAAGGAACCGTCCTGTCGTAGAACAAAGCCCGCTTGTACCCTCCAGCTTGGCGGCATCGGGTACAAGCGGGTCGATGCCCAGGAGGCACCATCGTGAGTCTGACTCGAACCCCACCATATGTGTCAACCCGGATCCCGCAGATCTGGCCAGCTACCGTGATTATCGTCGTGATCGTGCTCCGGGTACCGCCCGACTCGATTCCGACCGCGCTGTCGGCGGTGGCTGGCATCGTGGCGTTGATGTTGGGAGCCGAGCGAACGGCCCTGACTGCGGGCTTCCAGAGCCAACACCTCTCTGGCCGGCGTGGCAGTTAGGTGACCTCTGGAGCGGCAGCGGAGCCAGCGCAGGGTTGAGTGTCTGACTGCGCTACAACGGGTGCGCACTCCGGCGGACGGCCGCGGACGCTCGGGGACCGTTCGGGCAGGTCAACGGCACCGCTCCCCAAGGTCGGACGGGTGACCAGGTTGCTTCGGGACGAAGAGGCCATAGGCCAGTGACTCCCCGATCTCGCTAGGCAGAGGCCCCATCGGAATTGACCGGTGGGGCCTCCGCCGTGCCGCCTCGCCGAACGGTGTAGACAGGATCTGTTGTCTTACCGGCGTGTCAGGGTCGCCAGTAGACTGTTCTGTTCGTTGAAGGGGGCGCTGTGGGGCGTTCGTTGCGTGTGGGTGATGTGCTGCGATACGCGGCTTCGAAGGACACGACGCCAGCGGCCATCGATGGGTTCGACAACTTCTACTTCGTCACGGACAGCCCAGGTCAGAAGCGGGCTCTGCTCGAAGCAGGTATCAACGCGATGGCCAAGGTCAAGACGAGCGGCGGGATGCGGCGGCCAGCGGTGATGATCCGGTCGAGTCCGTGGAAGGCGGGGTCGGAGCAGACGCCGTGGCACGACGTGTTCGACATCAACAACGGGCACGTTCGTTACTTCGGTGACCACAAGCCGGAAATGGCGAAGGCAGTCGGTGCCACCACAGGCAACGCGGCGTTGCTGGAGGCGTTCGACAGCCACCAGGCGCCCACCGCCGAGGGAAGGGCCGCCGCGGCGCCGCTGCTGCTGTTCCGGTCGGTGTCGAAGAACGGCAAGGTCAAGGGGCATGTCCAGTTCTGCGGCGTCGCTCTGATCGAGAGGGCGGAGCGGGTGGTCCAGTGGGGCGGACCCGCGCGGACGACGTTCACCAACTACGTCTTCGATCTCGTGGTGATCGACCTCACCGCGGAGGAGGACAAGCTCGATTGGGACTGGATCACCGCGCGGCGTGACCCTGATCGGACTGACGCCGAGATCCTGGAACTGGCGCCCGCGGCATGGCGGGAGTGGGTAAAGCACGGGCACTCGGTTCTACCGAAGGCCCGCCGGCGGGTGGCGCGCTCGCAGGTTGTGAAGGTGCGTGATCAGCGGCCCACGTCCGGCAGTCAGGTCGAGGCGGACCTCCAGGCGGTCTACAAGCGGTTCGACAATGAAAAGCACGCGTTCGAGGTGCTGGCTGCGATCGTCGCTGCGAAGGTCATGCGGGCATCCGGGCACAGCTATGACGAGGGCTGGCTCACCCGCCGGTCAGGGGACGGCGGGGCGGACTTCGTTGGTCGGCTGGACGTCGGCAGTGGCCTGGCGGGCACCAGGCTGGTCGTTCTGGGACAGGCGAAGTGCATCAAGCCGGACAGCCTGGTGTCGGCCGAGCAGATCGCTCGGGTGGTGGCCAGGCTCAGGCGTGGGTGGATCGGCGTGTACGTCACCACCGGGTCGTACTCGGAGCCGGCGCAGCTGGAGATGGTTGAGGATCAGTACCCAGTGATACTGATCAACGGGCAGGATCTGATCAAGGAGCTGTACGAGATCGCTGGCCAGGATCACGGCGGTGATCTGATGGGCTGTGTCGAGGATCTGTTGAGTAGCCGGTCGCTCGAAGTGCTCAACCGTAGGCCTGAGGAGATCCTTCTCGATTGAGCTGCCGCGGATGGTATCCCGTGTGCCATAGGCGTGCCAGATCGGGCGGTACGTGGCGGTGAATCGCGGGCGCCAACGGTGCAGCGGTCGGGGAACCGGCAGTGTGGGAAGGCCCCAGGTCACGCAGGGTGGCGGACAGCCGCTCTTGTAAAGCGGGGGTCGTCGGTTCGAACCCGACAGGGGGCTCGCGTAGGAAGCGATGCGACCGGCGCCCGAAGGGCCAGCTCACCGGAGTGATCCGGAGGAGCTGGCCCTTCGTCGTTGCCGGGGCGTGCCGCGGGCCGTCGGGTGGTGCGTGGCGGTCGGTCAGCTGGTTTCGGGTGCGGATTCGGCCGGTTCGCCGGGTTCGGTGGATTCGTTCGAGTCGTCGGACTCCTCCGGTTCCTCTGATTCGTTCGGCGGGCCGGAAAGGGCGGTCTCGCCGTTTTTCCGCCAGGTTGCCGTCACCTTCAGGCTGGCCTTTCCGTCGACTCCCGTCACCGCGCTCACGAGGACTCCCGTCTTGACGGAGAGCTCGATTCCGAATTCGAGCGTGAACTCGTCGGGGGCGGCCGCGCGCAGGCCGGATCGTACGTTGCCGACCACGGTCTGGAGTGTGCCCGCCAGGTCGTCCAGCTGGTAGCTGGGGCGGCGCAGCGCGACGTCCCTGGGGCCGCGCTGCTCCTCGATGCGGGCCCAGAATGTCCCCTCGGGCGTCACTACTTGGACAAGCTCCGACATTTCTCCTCCAAGGGGTGCCGTTGCCGGGGTCGAATTGCCGGAAAACCGGTGGCCGGCCCGGGCCGTGGGCCTATCCTTCTTCTTCGCGAGGGGAACTGTATCGGGCGCCGAAGGGTGGCAGGCCATGGATATGGGACAGCGGGCGGCGGGTACCGAACACATCTACCTCTCCGATGTGGAGCCGCACGCGGCGGCGCCGATCGACCGGGCCTCGGACCTGCGGTCACGGGTCCTGCTGCATGTCCTCTTCGCCGACACCCTGCTGATCGGCGACTCGCAGGGCCTCAACAACAGGTACTTCCGGGCGCTCGTCGACGCCGAGGAGGCGCGGAAGGTCCGCTGGTCCCCGGGGACGGCGGCGCTCTCGGACTTCGGCGCTCTCCTGGAGGCCGGCCGGCTGCGGGTCGCGCTGCGGGCGGGCGGGACCCTGCACCGGATCAGCGACGGCCACCGGGCCGAGGGCGTGGAGAACGCACCCGACGTCCCCTACGTGGAGCGGCTGACCAAGGTGTCGTCCGCGCACACGGAGCCGTACGACGGTTCGGCCGTCGCCGCCGCGTTCAAGTCCGGTGTCCTGGCGCGGATCGAGGCCGCCGAGCGGGACTTCGCCGGGAGCGCGCGGGAGGCCCTCGAAGCCGCGCGCGCCTGGGTCGCCGAGCAGGATCCGCTGCTCTACAAGCAGCTCCGGGACTGGCTGGCCGCCTACCGGAGCGCCCGCCCCGGGGGCAGCGCCGAACTCGTCCTCGTGCTCCAGTCGGTGGACGACTGGGCCGGTGAGTCCTACCGGCGGGCGCTGCCGCAGGCCCTGGGCGTCGGCATGGCCGGCCCGCGCGACGGCGAGGGCACCATTCCGGTCTTCCGGAGCCGGCGACTCGTCGAGTACGCGGGGTTCCCGGCGGTGCTGCTCGACAACCTGCTGCTGTCCCAACTCCCGGTGGAGGTGGTGTTCGAGGCGATCGAGCAGCCCTCCCGGGTGGCCCTGGTGGCGGAGTTGGGGCGGCTGCGCCGGGGGATCCAGCCGGACACGGCGGTGCTGCGTTCGGCGGTCGACGAGTTCAGCTCGTGGACGCTGGAGGCGTTCGAGCGCACCTTCCGCCGCGTCGGGGGCCTGGCGTGGGAGCACTTGCGGGGTGAGGTCCGGCTGATGCGCTTCGGGCTGGACGAGGACCCGGTCGCCGGTCGGCTGGGGGCCGGCCTGGAGGTGGTCTCCCCGGCGGCCGACGGCGTTCGCGACCTGTCGCTCCACGTGGTGAACGGCCCGGGTGCGGCTGTCCCGGATCCGCAGCGCCGGGCACAGCCGCGGCCGTTGCGCGAGCTCGACCCCTTCGAGCGGGTGGTCACCCTCTGACGGCCGCCGTCTGCGGGTCGGGGTGGGCCTGGAGGAGGGCGAAGGCGGCCAGGGTGACGCCGCAGGTGATCCGGCCCTGCCGCAGCCAGCGTGCCATCAGGTCGGGGGAGACCCAGACCGGGTCGGTCACCGATTCCATGGCCTCCGGCCGGGCGGTGGCGGTGCCTCCGGGGAGCACGGTGGCGCGGCAGACGTGGATGCCGTTCTCGATCAGGCCGGTGTCCGCGTGGATCAGGCCGAGGCTCTCCACGGTGGAGGCGATGAGGCCGGTCTCCTCCCTGAGCTCGCGCGCGGCGGCCTCCTCCGGGGGTTCGCCGGGTTCGCAGCCGCCGCGCGGGAACTCCAGCGAGGCGGCGCCGACCGGGTAGCGGTAGGAGGGCACCAGCGCGATGCCGTCGGGGCCGGTCGCCACCACGACGACGCCGGTCTGCGACCACTGCCACCGGAGGTAGTTGCCGGCCGTGCCGCCCGGGGCGACGACCTCGTCGTTGTAGAGCCGGCCGAAGCGGTTCCCGAAGACCTCGACGGCCTGGCGGCGTCGGATCGGTGCGGGCGAGGCGAGGTCCTGAGAGTCCGTGGGCATCATGCTCCTACCTGCCGTCGTAGGGCCGCAGGTGGCGGCGGCCTCACCTGCCATGATTGCCCATGGTCGCCAGCTGCTCCACCCAGTGTGCGCGCTCGTCGGTGAACTCGGTTATCTCCGAGGAGAGTTGGACGAGCATCCGCAGCGAGGACCGTTGTGCGGCGAGCCGTTGCCGGTCGCCGGGCGGAAGGGCGGCCCGCAGCTGTGCGGCCTCCCGCAGCGCGCGGTACGCCTCGTCGTCCCGTCCGGCCCGGACGAGGCCGATCGCCTGCCGGTGCAACGCCTCCGGGAGCCTGGCCAGGTAGCGGCCGGGCTGCTGGTCGGCCAGCTCGCGCAGCAGCGCGAGCGCCCGGTAGCCGGCCGTCACCGCCTCGATGGGCCGGCCGGCCAGTTGCCCGCACCGGGCGAGGAGTTGGAGGCAGGTCAGCAGGGTGTCGTCCTGCCGGGACCCCGGTTCGGCCTCCTCGCACAGCTCGACGCCGTGCGCGGCTGCGTCGAGGGCCGCGCTCACCTGGCCGTCCTCCATCCGCACCAGGGCCAGGGTGCTCAGCGCCGTCGCGGTGTCCAGGAGGTACGTCTGGCGCAGGGTGTCGTCCCCGTCCGCCCCGGCGAGGAGTTCCTCGTAGCGGGCGACGGCCGACCTGGCGTGTTCGAGCGCCGGTTCGGTCCGGTGGGCGCGGTGCAGCAGGAGGCTCACGTTGTGGAGCGCCCTCGCGTACTCGGGGAGGTGGCGGCCGGTCTGCCGGACGAGGTCCCGGCTGAGGCGGACGGCCTGCTGGGCGGCGGTCAGCGCCGAGTCGCCGTCGCCGGGGCGGACGCCGTCCGCGGCGAGTACGCCCGGGGCCAGTCCGTCCGCACCGGGTACGCCCGGGGCGGTCTCGTCGAGCCGGAGGCTGTAGCTGATGAGGCGGCGCAGCCTGCGCAGCTGGTCCTCCTCGCCGAATTCGGGGTCCGGCTGGTCCAACAGGCGCTTCAGGACCAGCGCCGCCACCGGCGACATGCTGGAGGGGTAGCCGGGCAGCCGGCTCTCGACGGCGGTGAGGACGTCCGGTTCGCACGCCTGCACGGCGGGCAGCATGAGGGCCGCCAGCGGTTCGGCGTGCGGCAGTACGGCGCCGTTGACGGCCAGGGCCGGCAGGAGCGCGTCGGGCCGCTCGGTGATGCTCCGGGCCAGTGCGGCGTCCAGGGCCGGGTGGGCGGGGTGGTCCACGACCCGCCCCACCCCGGTGCAGCCGCGGGCGCGGGCGAGGATCTCCACGGTCTCGGTGGCCGCCGCGATCCGCTCCTGCGGCGAGGCGGGGTGCGGCGGGTCCAGCAGGGCGAGCAGGTACTCCTCGGAGCGTCCCGAACTCTCCGGCGTACTCAGCACCCGGCGGACCAGGATCTCGCCGATCCGGCTCGGGCCGACGGGGGCGACCAGGCCGTCCTCGGCCGGGTAGAGCATGCGCAGGAGGGCGTTGACGACGTTCATGTTGAGGGGCGGCTGGTGGGGGAAGGCCTCGGCCCGGACCCGTTCCAGCAGGGCGATCAGCCGGTCCGAGCGCCGTCCGGGGGCGAGGACCGGGACGAGGAGGAGCCCTTCCGCCAGGAGCCGGCCGGCCTCGCCGGCCAGGGCCGGCTCCGCGGGCAGCCACGCCGTGAGCTGCGCGTGCCAGACCCGGACCTCGTGGTCGCAGAGCCGTTCCAGCGGATCGCCGTGCCCGGACCAACTGCTTCCCCGGGCGAGGGTGAGGACGGCGTCCAGCGCGAGTGCCAGCACGCCGAGCAGCGAGTCCTCCCGCCCGGCGCGCGACGGAAGGCTCCTCGGTACGGGCAGGTGGTCGTGGCCGAGTCGTCGGGCGAAGACCTCGAAGGCCGAGACGACCAGCGCGGCGGGTGAGGCGTCCCCGGCGGAAGCAGCGGAAGCAGCGGAAGGGACGGAGGGGATCGTCCTGGGGAGTTCCACGACGCTGGCGTCGGCCAGCGCCCAGTCGTCGACGCCGCTCTGCAGCGCCCGCCAGAAGGGCTCGGCCGTGCGGGCGAGCAGCAGGAGGCGCAGCCGGGGCTGCTCGGGTCCGAACCGCGAGACGTGGTCCACCAGGGTGCGGATGTCCTCCAGCCGGGCCTGGGCGTAGTCGAAGACGGCGAGGACCGCCAGACCGTCGTCGAGGGCGGTGGTCAGCTCGTCCAGCCACCCCGGTCCCGCGAGGCTGCTGCGCTGCACGAAGCCCGCGAGCCAGCCGTCCTCGGCCATCAGCCGGCACAGCTCGGCGGCGAGCCTGGTCTTGCCGGAGCCGCCGGGCGCGTGGAGCAGGCGCAGCAGCAGTGGGGTCTCGTCGGCGCACCAGGCCCGCAGTTCGGCGAGTTCCGGGCGGTCCACGAAGGGCATCGCGCCCTGCGTCAGCAGCTGGGCGGGGGTCGGCCGGGGCGTCTGGCGGGGGCGGTGGTGCCCGTACGCCCCGAAGAGCCGGACCTGGCGCCCGGCCCGGTCCATCGCCAGGTCGTACCAGGCCGTGCCGGGCCGGTGGCCCAGTCCGTTGCGCCGGGCCAGTTCGGGGAAGCAGGTCCGCACCGCGTCGACGGGGACCATCCAGCCGCCCAGGACGGCCGTCTCGTCGCGGGAGGTCTTGAGCACTCCGCACACCCGTCCGGTGGCGGGGTCGAGCACGAGGCTGCCGCTGAACCCCTGGACGACCTGGTCGCTCTTGAGCCGGACGAAGTGGCCCGCTTCGCCGGAGCGGCCGACGACGGAGAGGTACAGGGTGTCCCGGTGGGTGCCGGCGTCCAGGGTCGCGTCGCTGAATCCGTGGACGATCACGTCCGAGCCGCCGGGGGGCACCTGATCGGCGAGCCAGACGCCCGCGGTGTCCAGCGGTTCGGGGAGGCGGAGCACCGCGAGGTCCGGGTACGCGTAGATGCCGCCGTCCGGGTCCTGCCGCGGCTCCCGGGCCACCACCTCGGCCCGGAGCGTGCGCCCGTGCACCGTCACTGCCGGGTGCGGGTCGGAGCGGACGACGTGGGCGCAGGTCAGCACGGTGTCGGGGGCGACCAGGAAGCCGGTGCCGGAGCTCTCCGCGGTCTCGATCAGCACCGCCTGTTCCGTGGCGAGTCGGCTGACGGCCTCCCGGCGTCGCCGGGTCTCGTTGTCGGGGATCACGCGGGGTCCCTTCGATCGGGGGTGCCAGGGTGTCGTGCCCGGCCGTCGGAATCCAGTGACGGAGGTGCACCGGGGCGTAGTTGACGCAGGGTCCAGCCGTGGGCGCCGGGGGTCAAGGGGGCGGTGTGGGCGGTGAGGAGTTCGGCGGCGCGGCGGTAGGAGAGGCGGGCGCGGCCGGTGTGGGGGCAGCGGTCGGAGGCGGGGGTGCCGGCGGGGGCGCGGCGGTCGGTGAGGAAGAGCGGGCCGGTGGTGCGGCCGGCGACGAGGAGGGGGAGCAGTCGGGCGGTGCCGCTCTGCCAGTGGACGGGGGTGCGGCCGGGCCGGTGGAGGGTGCGGTGCCGGGGCAGGTCGAGGTGGTCGGTGTCGAGGGCGAGGACGGTGTCGATGGCGGCGCCGGACTCGTGGAGCAGGTGCCAGAGCGACTGTTCGCGCAGGGGCGCGCGGAGGGCGAAGAGGGCGCGCAGGTCGTCGGGGGTCAGGGGAGCGACGGTCGGTCCGGGCCGCGGGCCGGGGTGCAGGTCGGTGGTGGGGTCGTCGTCGAGCCAGTGCTGGGCCCGCCACCAGGCCACGGCGGCGCGCAGGGTGGAGAGTTCGCGGTTGAGCGTGCGCGGGTCGGTGTCGGCGCGGCGGCGGTCGGCGGCGGTGCGCAGGCGGCGGGCGGCGTCCGGGTGGTCGAGCAGGGCGAGCGGGAGGACGGGCGGGCGGGCGCGCCGCCGTTCGGGGCCGGTGGGGGCGGGGCGGTCGGCGAGGGCCCAGGCCCAGGTGTTCAGGGCGATCCGGTAGATCCGCCGGGAGCCTTCGGCGAGCCCGGAGGCGGCCAGGTAGCGCTCGACGGCGACGGCGTACTCGACCGGGGGGAGCTCTGCCATGTCGGGGCCTCTTCCGCAGTAAATCAACTCGGGCCGGACTCTTGAAGGCTACCCATGAAGCGCAGTAAATCGCAGGTGAACAGCCATTTCTGAGGCCGTTTACTGCGGCGGTCGGCGGGGCGTGAAATATTGAGGCCAAAAGACTCAACTTTTCCCCGGAAACCCTTGAACGCCGTTCCCGTCCGGGGGCAGACTGCCGCCCATGGCAGTGGATGCGGAACGGATCCCGGCCCGCCGCCGGCGGCTGGGAGACCGGCTCGCCGTGCTGGGCGAGCGCGATTTCGCGTGGTTCTTCGTCGGCTACTCGACCTCTCTCCTCGGCTCCTCGATGGCGCCGGTGGCGGTGGCCTTCGCGGTGCTCGACGGCGGCGGCGGCGGAACCGACCTGGGGTGGGTGATGGCGGCCCGGATCCTGCCGGTGGTGCTGGTGCTGCTGGCCGGCGGGGTGATCGCGGACCGGTTCGGCAGCCGCCGGGTGATGCTGGGTTCGGACGTCCTGCGCGGGCTCGTCCAGGCGGTGTTCGCCGCGCTGCTGACGGCCGGGCGGGCGCCGGTCTGGGCGATGGTCGCGCTGGTGGCGGTGTGGGGGATCGGGGAGGGGCTGTTCCTGCCGGCCCTCGGAGCGATCGTGCCCGGCCTGGTGCGCCGGAAGGAGCTCCTGGCCGACGCGAACACCCTGCTGGGGCTGGCCCGTTCGGTGGCCACGGTGGCCGGGCCCGCGACGGCCGGCCTGGTGACGGCGACGCAGGGACCGGCGGTGGTCCTGCTGGCCGACGCGGTGACGTACGGCGTCGGCGCGTTCGCCCTGGCCAGGCTCCGGCTGCCCGACCGCGCGGCGAACGCGGTCGGTGGCGAGCAGCCGATGCTCGCCGAACTGCGGGCCGGCTGGTCGGAGTTCGCCTCCCGGCCGTGGTTCTGGATCACCACCGTCCAGATGGGCCTGTTCAACCTGCTGGTCTGGGCGCCGTTCCTGGTGCTCGGCCCGCTCACCGCGCAGCGGGACCTCGGCGGCGCCCGGGCCTGGGGCCTGGTGATGGGGGTGTACGGCGTCGGCGCGGTGCTGGGCGGGCTGGTGATGCTCGGGCGCCGGCCCGAGCGGCCGCTCGCGGTGGCCACCGTGGCCACGCTGGCCTGGGCGCTGCCCTCCGCCGCGCTCGCGGCCGGTGCGCCGCTGCCGTGGGTGGTGGCGGGCGCGCTGGTGGCGGGGGTCGGCTCGGCGGTCAGCGGGACGCTGGTCAGCACGACGATGCAGAGCTGGGTGCCGCCGGAGGTGCTCGGCCGGGTCAACTCCTTCGGGGCGCTCGGCGCGTTCGTGCTGGGGCCGCTCGGGCTGGCGGCGGCCGGACCGGCGGCGGACCGGATCGGCGTGGACAAGGTGCTGCTGCTCGGTGCGGTCTGGCAACTCGTGGCCGGTACGGTGGTGTTGGCGGTGCCGGCGGTTCGGAACCGCCGCTGGGAAGGGAGCCGGCACGGCGAGGACGGGCACCTCGGCGAGGACGGGCGCCACGGCGAGGACGGGCGCCACGGCGACCGGGAAAGCGCGCCCTGACCCGTGCTGGTCCGACCTTTCCAGGATCCGCCGACCACCCGCCCCCGAACGGCTCCGGGGCGCACCCCCGGCCCCGGGGGGGCCCCCCCCGCCCGTGCGCTCGCCCGAATGGGGTCGTTGGGCCCTGGGCCCTGCGGCGGCCGGTGGGCGATGATGCCCTGGGCCCTGCCGGGAGTGTGCGGGGGTGACGAAGGTGGAGCCGCGTGATGGCGACCAAGACGGCGGGCGCCGGGGCACCGGCGCCGGTGCGGGTGTTCCTGCTGGACGACCACGAGGTGGTGCGCCGCGGGGTGCACGACCTGCTGGACGGTGAGCCCGATCTGGAGGTGGTCGGCGAGGCCGCCACCGCCGAGCAGGCGCTCGTCCGGGTGCCCGCGCTGCGGCCCGACGTGGCGGTGCTGGACGTCCGGCTGGGCGACGGCGACGGGGTGTCGGTCTGCCGTGAACTGCGCTCCCGGATGCCCGGCCTGGCCTGCCTGATGCTGACCTCCTTCGACGACGAGGAGGCGCTGCTGGACGCCGTCATGGCGGGCGCCGCCGGGTACGTGCTCAAGCAGATCAGCGGCACCGACCTGGTGGCCGCCGTGCGGACCGTCGCCTCCGGCCGCTCGATGCTGGACCCGGGCGCCGCCACCCGGCTGCTCAACCGCCTGCGCAGCGACGCCGAGCCCGCGCAGCCCGTCACCACCGGGCCCGCGCTGACCGTGCGCGAGCAGGAGGTGCTGGCGCTGATCGGGGAGGGCCTGACCAACCGGCAGATCGGCGAACGGCTCTACCTCGCCGAGAAGACGGTGAAGAACCACGTCTCGCGGCTGCTCGCCAAGCTGGGCGTGGAGCGGCGGGTGCAGGCCGCGCTGATCTCCACCGAGCTGCGCCAGGCGGCCGCCGCCGCGCAGCCGGGGCACCTGCGCTCCCTCCGGGGCTGACGCGACGTCCGGGCCCGGGACCCCCGGCGGGACCATCGGCCCTCGCGGCGCCGCCACCGCCGGGGCGAGCATCGAGGGCATGAACGGTGATCACGACCTGCTCGAACTGGACCGGGAGCGGGCGCTGGAACTGCTGGCCAGGGCCGCGGTCGGCCGGGTGGTCTACACCATCCGCGCCCTCCCGGCGGTGCTGCCGGTGTCCTTCCGGCTCGACCTGTCGGACGGCGGCGGAGTGCTGCTCTCGGCCCCGGCCGGCTCCGAACTCGCGCGGGCCGTGGACGACGCCGTGATCGCCTTCGAGGCCGACGAGGTGGACGGCGTGGACGGCTCCGGCTGGTACGTCACCGTCCTCGGCCGCGCCCAAGTGGGCCCCGCCGTAGGCCGCACCTCCGGGGCCGTCCGGATCCGCATCCGCCCCGAACTCGTCGTCGGCCGGCGGCTGCCCCCGCGCACAAACTAGTGGCGCGTCTCGATTGGTCGACCGGGTAATTGATCTCTGCGGGGCGCCAACCTGGAGACCGGCATGCGTTGTGCATCCGGCAAGATCAATAGAGGATGCATGCTGGACGGCAGATGGAGGGAACCGCCTTGCTTGCCGCCCGGGTGGGGAAGTCGCAGGCAGCGCAGTCCTGAGTCCCTGGCCGTGTCGGCGCGAGGCGGCTGACTGGAGTTGGAGAGTCCGGCGTGGTGATTGCGGAGGAAACAGAGTTCGACCCGGAGGAGATGTTCGGGCTCTACGTCTCGGTCGGGTGGGAGGGGTACACCTGCGACGTCGACAAGCTCTGTCGCGGTCTGGCCAACTCGCACCTGGTCATCACTGCCCGCGATGAGTCAGGCGTGCTCCTTGGCCTAGCCAGGACGGTCTCCGACGATGAAAGCATCTGCTACGTCCAGGACCTGCTGGTCAACCCGAGGTTCCACCGGCAGGGGATCGGCCGGGCGTTGCTTGAACACCTGATGGAGCGGTACGCGCACTGTCGCTTCTTCCTGTTGTCCACCGACCATGAGCCGACACCGGAGGGGAAGAGGAACCACGCTTTCTATCGGCAGATGGGCTTCCTCTCCTACGAGGAGAAGCAGATGACGGGCTTCGGCCTGCCGAGGATCCGGGCGCCCCGAGGCCAAACCGAGACGTGACGCGCTACGCGGCCCTGGCTGGATACTCGGTCCAACTGCGGATCGGCGAGCCCAGGGCGAAGTTGGACTTGGGCTCGGCGCATGCGTTGTGCCAGCGGATGTAGACGTTGATGGCGGCGTTCTGCTCGGCGTGGCTGCGGTGGTCGGTGCCGTTGAGCGCGAAGTGACGAAGTGCCGCGAACTCGGACTCGATCCAGTTCAGCCACGAGCCGTAGGTGGGCAGGAAGACCAGCTCGACCTCGTTGTCCGCTGCCCAGGCCCGCACGTTCGGGTGCTTGTGCGGGGAGAAGTTGTCCAGCACGACGTAAGGCTTCTCCCCGGGCCAGCGGGAGCGCAGGGCCTTGAGCAGGCCGAGGAACTCACGCCATCGCTTTCGCTTACGGATCCGGTAGTAGATCTTGCCGGTGGTCAGGTCGAGGGCGGCGAGCATGTGCATCACGCCGTCGTAGCGGTTGTAGGTGGCCTGCAGCCGGCGCGGCGAACGCGTGGGGCGCCAGGCCTTGCCCTTGCGCGGCTGAAGGTTGAGCGGGCCGAACTCGTCCACGCAGACCACCCGCCCGTCGGCGGGCGGCGCGTCGTAGAGCTCCAGGACCCGGTGCATCTTGGCGATGAAGGCCGGGTCCGTGGATGCCCTCCATGTGGTCGTCGTCTGCCAGGAGACTTTGCCCTCGCGCAGGATCCGGCGCAGGGTCTCGCGGCTGAGGACGGTGACGACCCTGCGCGCGATCAGGTGCTCGGCGAGCTTGGTCAGGCTCCAGGTGGAGAACGCGGCGATACCCCAGTCCGCGGGGGACGTCCGGGCGATCAGGCAGATGCGCTCGCGCACCTGTTCACCGATCGTCTTCGGGCGTCCCCCGCTCCATTTTGGGTCCAGTGCGTCGAACCCCCGCTCGTCAAAGGCGTGGATGACATCGCGCACGTAGTCCTCACCGACCCGCAGCAGCGAGGTGATGTCCCGCACGGACTGCCCCTGCGTGGACATCAGCACCACGATCGCCCGCCGCAGCCTCACCGGATCCTTCGACGTCCGGCCGATCCGCTGCAGCCGCCGGCCCTCCTCCATGCTCACCGGCCGGACGAACACTCCCGGACGACGCCCCACGACCACCTCCAAGATCAGAACTCGGAGACAGCCTGACGGACTACCAGCAGCCGATCAATTTCCCGGTCGACCAATCGAGCCGAGCCACTGGTGCTAGTGCGGATCGCCCTCGATGTGGCCCGCCAAGGCGCGGACAGTGGGCGGGAGTTGGCGCAGGCGCACGGCGAGGAGCGGGACGGCCAGGGCGAGGTAGACCCAGCTCAGCGCGACCCGGGCGGACTCGCCGGGGAGGGCGAACTGGACGGCGAACAAGGCGAACAGCAGCCCGGCCTTCCAGGGCAGGAACCGCAGGTCGAGCAGGAGCACCACGGCCAGGACGGTCTGCGCGGCGGTCAGCAGCACCTCGTCCACCTGGCGCTCGACCAGCGGGAGGGAGGCTGCGCCGCCGCCGGCCAGGTAGGCGAACGGGAGACAGCCGATCAGCAGGGTCCACTGGTTGACCTTGCTGGAGAGCAGCGCACCGAGGCCGTCGTCCCCGCGCAGCCGCCAGGCGAAGACGACCGCGACGATCAGCTCGGGCGCCTCGGAGGCGAGCGGGGCCAGCCACTGCACCAGCAGGAAGCGGTCGATGCCGAGCGAGGCGCCGGCGTCGACCAGCGAGGTGGCGAAGGGCTCGGCGCAGGCGAAGATCACCCCGGCCGCGACCGCGAAGACCAGGACGGTGGTCGCCCGGCGGCGCTGCCGCGGGAGGGCGGCCAACCGGGCCGGGACGCCGATGAGTTCCTCCTCGTCGTCCTCGCCGCAGCGGCTGACCCGGAAGAGGTAGTAGCCGTACCAGGCGATCAGGACGACCGCGAGCACCCAGGAGATCTGCCGGGTCAGCGGCATCACGAAGGCCACCAGGGCGGCGGCGCCGAGGAAGCCGGTGTCGATCCGGCGGTGCTCCCGCAGGGTGATCCCGGGGGCGGCGCCGTGCCGCCGGGCGGCGAAGTAGGAGGCGAGGGCGACCAGCGGCCAGCCGACGCCGACCAGCAGCCGGTTGGCGCCGGTCATGTTGGCGGCCGCGTAGGCGGCGTACTCGGGCCGGGTGCCGGCCGCGTACGCGAAGTAGAGGTCGACGGCGTACTCGGGCAGGACGGCGATGAACGCCAGCAGGGCCAGGGCGAGCGGGCCGGAGATGTCGGCCCGGGCGGTCTCCGCGGCCCACATCAGCAGGAGCGCCGCCGCCAGCACGCCGAGGCCGAAGACCACCATGCCCGGTACGGGCGCCAGGTGCACCCCGGCCAGCCGCAGCACCACGGAGGGCAGCGCGCCGGCCACGGCGGCCCCGATCCGCAGGGCCGTCACGGATCCGCTGGGCGGCTGCGCCGACGGGATCCCGCCGGTGCCCGGCGGGGTGGCGGTCGCGGGTGACTTCTGGGCCATCAGCCGTCCTTGCGCTCGGGGAACCTGAGCAGGCTAGGGTCGGCGGGCGGCGGGGCGGGCCGAACGGCGGGGCGGCGCGGCCGAGTTCCCCCGGACGGCGGCCGGGCGCCGTGCTCTACGCTGACCCGGACGCCGTCGACGGAGGGAACAGGACGCCATGCTCGACCCCGGGACCGCCGCCCTCTACGCGCGGGACGAGACCTGCCGGCTGCTGGGCATCGCGCTGGACGAGGTGTCCGCCGGCCGCGCGGTGACGCGGATGACGGTGGCCACGACGATGGTGAACGGCCACGGGACGGCGCACGGCGGCTTCCTGTTCCTGCTCGCCGACGCCGCGTTCGCGTTCGCGTGCAACAGCCACGGCCCGGTGACGGTCGCGCAGGCGGCGCAGGTCGTCTTCCTGGCCCCGGCGGCGGTCGGGGACGAACTGGTGGCGGAGGCGGTGGAGCGGTCGCGGGCCGGGCGCAGCGGGGTCTACGACGTGACGGTCCGGCGGGCGGACGGGAAGGTCATCGCCGAGTTCCGCGGGCAGAGCGTGGTGATCGGGGGCCGGCCGCAGACCGGCTGAGCGCCCAGTCCCCTACCGCTGCCCGGCCCCCGCCCCCGCCCCCGCCCTCGCCACCCGGCCCCTGCCATCACCGCCCGGTCAGGACTGCGGACGCTCGTCCAGTACCTGCTGGAGCTTGCCGGTGCGCGGGTTGGTGACCAGTTCGGAGCGCGGCACCCACTCGACCGCGAGGTCGTGGATGCTGCCCAGCGCGACCTCGTCGGGGTAGAGCGGCCGGGCCGTGTACACGGCCTCGACGAGCCGGTCGGCGAGTTCGGGGGCCGGCCGCTGCCCGGTGTAGCCGAGGCGCAGGATCAGGCCGTCGCGCCCGGCCCAGCGGCGCTGCACGAGCTGCATGCCGGTGATGTGGCGCTCCGGGTCGGCGGCGAGCAGGACGGCCCGGATCTCCTCGGTGGGCATGGCGACGGTGCCGACCCGGGCGCCCTCGGTGGAGCGGCCGAGCAGGCGGAAGCGGCGGCAGCGGGCGTCGGTCCACTCGGCGCGGTCGCCGGTCGGGTAGCGCAGGATCGGCATCAGGGTGCGGAACAGGTTGGTGACGACGACCCGGCCGGGAGTGCCGGGCGTGGTGATCGTCTTGCCGGTGACGTCGTCGACGAGCTCCACCACCGTGCGGTGCGGGAAGGCCTCGTGCACCCGGACGTCGTCGCCGGGGACGGGCGAGCCGACCAGCCCGGCGTCGTTGGAGGCGTAGCCGACGGAGGCGACGGCGGCGTGGGGGAAGGCCCGGGCGAGGATCGGCCGCAGGTCGGCGAAGAGCAGATCGCCGCCGAACAGCAGCAGTTCGACCCCGTCGGCCGTCTCCCCGCGCTGGACCAGGCACTCGGCGACGGCGCTGAGCTTCATCGGCTCGCCGGCCAGCACGTGGACGCCGAAACCGGTGATGAGGTCGGCGATGTACGGGTCGGGGGCGGCGCCGCCGACGCCCAGGCGGACGTTGTCCACGGGTGCGTGGTGCAGGGCGCCCTCGATGTAGAGGAAGCCGCCGTAGAGTTCGCCGGCCGTGAACAGGTTGGCGACCCGGTGCCCGGGCCGCAGGCCGGCCCGGACGAGTCCGGCGCCGAAGGCGGTGACCGAGTCGGCGTGCTCGGTGCGGGTCCAGGGCGAGAACTTGGGGACGCCGGTGGTGCCGCCGGTCTTGTAGATGCCGGCGTCGCTGAGCGGGCCGGTCAGGACGCGGTTGTCGGGCCAGGTGTTGGCGGCCCAGAAGGCGGCCTGGTCGATGACGGGGAGCTGGTCGAGGCGCTCGGCGGCGGGGGGCAGGTCGCGGTACAGCTCGGCGTAGAACGGCGAGTTGGCGCGGGCGAAGGCGATCAGCTCGGCCAGGGGCTTGGCGGGCATGGTGGTCGGGTCCCTTGTTCAGGAGGAGGGTGCTGCGGGGGGTGCTTCGGCGGGTGTTTCGACTCGTGCTTCGGCTCGTGTTTCGAGGCGTGCTTCGCGGCGTGCGTCGGGCTGCCCGAGCCAGGTCCGGGCGAGGGACTGGACGGTGGAGCCGTCCGGGTCGGCGAGTTTGGCGGCCAGGTAGTCGGCGGCCCACTGGTTGGCGGGCACCCGGAAGGGCGGCCGGTCGGCGAGCAGGGTCCGTACGACGACCTCGGCGACCTCCCGGGCGGGCTGGCCGGCCGACTCCCAGCCCTGGCCGCCGACCCAGTCCAGGTAGCCGGCGAAGGTGGGCGCGTACGGGCCGGAGGCGGCCTGGATGGTGCCGCGGTCGATGTCCGGGAAGACCCCGAACCGGGTGTCCGGGACGTAGCCGGGCACGACCACCGAGACCTGGACGCCGTGCGCCGCCGCGACCGGGGCGAGCGCCTCCAGGAACCCCTCGACGGCGAACTTGGCGGCGCAGTAGGCCTCGTTGAACGGCTGGCCGACCACGCCGTGCACGCTGCCGACGGCGACCAGGCGGCCTGCGGCGGCCCGCAGCAGCGGCAGCGCGGCCCGGCTGACGGCGGCCACCCCGAAGAAGTTGACCTCCAGGTTGGCCCGCAGCGCCGCGTCGGTGGACATCTCCAGGGTCGGGTCGGAGTTGGAGACGCCCGCGTTGTTGACCACGGCGTCCAGCCGCCCGTACGTCCGGGCCACGCCGTCCAGGCAGGCGGCGACCGAGCCGGGGTCGGTGACGTCGAGGCGGCGGACGTCCACGGTGACGCCGGCGGCCTCGGCGGCCCGCCGGAGCTCCCCGGCGCGGCCGGGTTCGCGCAGGGTGGCCACCGTGCGGTACCCGGCCCGGGCCGCCGCGACGGCGGTGGCCAGGCCGATGCCGGAGGACGTCCCGGTGATCAGCAGGACCTTGCCGTCGGCGTTCACATTGCGCACGGCGTTCCCGGCGTTCCCGGCGTTCGCGTCGCTCACGACGCGCTCTCCGCGAGTTCCCCGGGGGCGGCGGCCTCGCGCCCGGCGGCGTCCAGCAGCGGCTGGAGGCCGAGGGCGGGGAGGAAGGAGCAGGCGGCCAGCAGGGTGCCGCCCGCCATCACCGCCCGGGCCGCGTCCAGGATGCCCAGCGGGCCGGTGAGCAGGGTGACGGCCAGGCCGCCGACCAGCGCGGCGAGCGGGATCACGCCCCAGGTGACGGTCCGGAAGGCGGCGTGCATGACGCCCTGGTTGCGGGCGGTCATCCGGGCCTGCCGGGTGGGCGCGCTGCACACGTTGATGCAGGACATGAAGAATCCGTAGCAGCCCATGGTCACCGCGATCACCGGCCCGGGCGGCAGTGCGGGCGCGGCGAGCAGGCCGAGGCCGGCCAGGCAGTGCAGCAGCAGCGACCAGGCCATCGTCCGCCCCAGGCCGAACCGCCGGCTGAGCCGCGGGGCGACGAGGGCGCCGACCAGCGCGCCGAGCGCGGCCACCGACATGGCCGCGCCGAAGGCGCCGACCGTCACGCCCAGGCCCCGGTAGGCGAGGACGGGCAGGACGGTGACGAAGACCGGCCCGCCGCAGTTGAGCGTGACGGCCGCCAGCACCACCCGGCGCAGCACCGGGTCCGCCCAGTTGAGCCGGAAGCCGAGGGTCAGCCGCTCCCGGATCGAGCCGTCCTCGACCGTCCGCTCGCCCCACGGGCTCATGTACCGGAAGCAGACGGCCGAGACCAGGTAGCTGGCCGCGTCGACCAGCAGGGCGGCCACCCCGAGCGCGCTGTACAGGGCGGCGGCGATGGAGGGGCCGGCGACCTCGGCGACCGAGCCGCTGCCCTCCAGCCGGGAGTACGCGCGGACCATGCCGTCCTCGGGCACCACGGCGGGGACGGCGACCAGGTAGCCGACGTTGAAGAAGATCGTCGCGCCGCTGATCACCGCCACGCAGCCGAACAGCAGCGGGGTGGACAGCACGTCGAGCCAGTACGCGAGCGGGATCGCCGCCACCGCCGCCAGCCGGACGAGGTCGCAGCCGAGCATGGTGCGGCGCTTGTCCCAGCGGTCGACCAGCACTCCGGCGACCGGCCCGAGCAGCGGGATGCCGAGGTACTGGGCCATCGCCACCACGCCGACCTGGAGGGCGGAGGCGTGCAGGACGAAGATCATCAGGGTCGGGACGACGAACACGGTGACCTTGTCGCCGACCAGGCTGACGGTCTGCCCGGCCCAGAACAGGTCGAAGCCCCGGCCCAGCGGCGCCGGCCGGACGGGCGCCGCCCCGCCTCCCGCCGGGTCGGACTTCACGCGCCCTCCCGCAGGACCAGCCCGGCGGTCTTGCCGGTGCGGCCGTTGCTGATCAGCTCCTCGACCGGCCGCACCCGGAAGGACTCCGGGTCGTGCTGGAAGGCGGTGCTGAGCGTGAAGGTGGCGGCGAACAGCTCCTTGCGCAGCCGCTCGGCGTCGGGCGCGGCGCCCGTCCCGCCGGTGAGCAGCAGCACCTCCACCCCGGTGGCCCGGCCGCGCTGTTCGGTCAGCACCACCTGGGCCCGGGCCACGCCCGGTTCGCGCTCGGCCCGGGCGATCAGCTCGGCCACGTCCAGCCCGAGGCCGCGGACCTGGACGACGCTGTCGCGCCGGCCCAGCACCCGCATCGCCGGGCCCGGCCTCCCGCACGGGCAGTCGGTCAACTCGCCCGCGTCGCCGGTGCGGTAGCGCAGCACGGGGTTGAGCATCTCGGGGTTGAGGGTGGTGAAGTCGAGCAGGCCTTCGGCGTCGGCGTGGACCAGCTGGTCGGGCAGCGGGTGGAAGGTGTCGGCCGGGCAGTCGGGGGTGTTGGTGGCCACCACCCAGGTCTCGGTGCTGCCGAACATGCCCCAGCGCCGCGCCTCGGGCGCCACCACGGCGAGGTCCTCGGCGAGTTGGGGCTGCCAGGCCTCGCCGAGCCACAACACCTTGCGCAGGGAGGGGAGTCGGATGCCGGCGGCGCGGGCGTGCGCGAACCAGAGCCGCAGCACGCTGGGCGTCCCGCCGATGGCCGTCACCCGGCGCGCGACCAGGAAGGCCAGCCAGTCGCCGTACTCCTCGGCGGCGACCGAGCCGAGCGCGATGATCCGGCAGCCGGAGAGGTCGGCGAGCGCGGCGGCGAGGAAGTGCGCGCCCCACATCCGGCCGGCGCCCCAGGCGTTGACGAAGACGTCCGTCCGGTCGAGCGGCTGCCAGTGGGCGTGCACGCCGGCCATGTAGAAGCCGGTGGGGGCGTAGCCGACCTGGGGGGCGCCGGTGCTGCCGCCGCTCTGGAACAGCCAGGTGGCGGCCTGGTCGGCGGCGGGCTCCAGGTGGGCGAGGGCGGTGTTGAGGTCGTCCTTGGCCAGGGGCGGGAGCGTGGCGAGCCGGTCGAGGGTATGGACGTTGACGTGGCTGGCGTAGCGCGGGGCCAGGGCGGGGACGCTGCGCAGCCGCTCCAGGGTGCGCCGGGCCACGTGCAGGCGGGGCACGGCGGTCTCGGGGGGCAGGGAGAAGGAGGCGGTCATCGGGAGTCCGTCCGGGGGTCGAGGGATTGGGTGTGGGAGGGGCTGGGGGCGGGGCTGGGGGCGGGGCTTCGGGCGGGGTCGAGGGTGAGCGGGCGGGCGCCGTCCGCGAGCCACTTGGCATGGCCGTCGCGGTAGGCGGCGAAGCGGGCGCGGGTGACGTCCCGTTGGAGGGTGCGGTCCGGGTCGGTGAGGTCGGGGGCGATCACGCCGTCCGGTTCCAGTTCGGAGAACCAGTACCGCTCGCCGTCGTACAGGAAGTCGACGCAGAAGAACGGGATCGGCAGCCGCTCGGCGAACCAGGCGGTGGCGGCGGCGAGTTCGGGCGGCACCGGGGGGAACTCCATGGCGCCGCCCCGGCTGGCGTTGGCGACCGGGGAGCCGGGCTCCGGGGTCCGCTTCATCACCGCGTACGGCTCACCGTCGACGACGTACACCCGGTAGTCGATCGTGCCGTCGCCCAGGTAGGGCTGGACCACCAGCGTGGTGTCGCCGCCCTGGGCGAGGCTGGCCAGGCCCCGGACGTCCTCGGGGCCGCGGGCCAGGTTGATCCCGCCGCCGCCGCACCAGCCGGCGGGTTTGACGATCGCGGGGTAGGTCATGTTCCGCAGGCCCACCTCGTAGCCGTGCTTGCTGATGTCCCGGCCGGTGCCGATCCGCACCGTCGGGATGGTCGGCACCGGGGAGCCGCCCAGGAACAGCAGGGTGGCCAGCTTGTCGTTGCCGATCAGCGAGACCTGCGGCGGGAAGGGCAGGTAGAACCCGGCCTGTTCGAGCACCGCGTACAGCGCGTACTGGTTGAAGACGTCCATCGACTGGTACGGCAGCGAGTAGAGCGCGGTGATGAACAGGGTGTCCTCGGGGGTGACCGGCTCGTCGTCCACGTAGACCCGGGGGCGGCCGGGCCCGGTGGCGTCCACCGTGACGGCCTCCGGGGCGTGCCTGGTCCAGCGCAGGCCGAGGTCGGCGGCGCTCTCGGCGTAGAGGTCCCAGAAGAAGCCGTGCCACATCGCGGCCATCCGGGAGGACTCCCGGTCGGGGAAGATCCAGCACAGGCGGCGCAGTTCGCCGTCCCGGGGAGGGGAGGGGCTCGGGGCAGGGCTCGGGCCGGGGCTCGGGTCGGGGGTGCTCATCGCGCTCCTCGTGCGGTGGACGGCCCGGACCACCAGCGGCGGCCGGTCTCCGGGAGGGTGTCCACCGGGTCGTAGTAGGGGTGGCGCCGGTCGAGCGGGGCGTCCTGGCCGCCGTCGCCGCTCTCCAGGCCGGTGCGGTAGTTCTTGGTCCAGTACGAGATGCCGAGCTCGCGGTCGTAGGCCACCGCCTGGTGCACCCAGCGCTTGCCGACGTGCGGGACGTCGCAGACCAGGCGCGGGGTCGCGTAGCCGGGCAGGTAGCCCATGATCGCCTCCTGGAGGCGCTGCGCCTGGTGCAGCGGCGTCCGCCAGTGTTCGGCGCCCGGGATCACGTCGCAGAGGTAGAAGTAGTACGGCAGGATGTTCGCCTCGCCCTGGAGGGCGAAGCACAGGTCGAGCAGGTCCTCGGGGGTGTCGTTGACGCCCCGCATCAGCACGCCCTGGTTGCGGACGTCCCGCACACCCGCGTCCAGCAGGGCCCGGGCCGCCTCGGCGACCAGCGGGGTGACCGAGCGCACGTGGTTGGCGTGGGTGTGCACGGCCAGGTTGACCGCGCGGCGGGCGGCCAGTTCGGCGACCCGGGCCAGGCCGTCCAGCAACTGCGGCTGCAACCAGTGCTGGGGCAGGCCGACCACGGCCTTGCTGGCCAGCCGGATGTCCCGGACGGTGCCGAGGTCCAGCAGCCGCAGCAGGAAGGACTCCAGCCGGGGCCAGGGGACGTTGGCGAGGTCGCCGCCGGACAGCACCACGTCGCGCACGGCGGGGGTGCGCTTGAGGTAGTCGAGCATCTGCTCCTGCCGGTCGGCGGGGCGCAGCAGCAGCCGGGTCTTTGCCACCTGGGGTGTCGAGGTGCCGACCAGGTCCATCCGGGTGCACTGGCCGCAGTACTGCGGGCAGGTGGCGGTCAACTCGGCCAGCACCTTGGTGGGATAACGGTGCGTCAGACCTTCGACGGCCCACATGTCCGCCTCGTGCAGCGAGTCCCGTTCGGCCCGGGGGTGGCTGGGCCAGTGCGGGTGCCGGTCGGTGCGCACCGGCAGCATGTAGCGGCGCACCGGGTCGGCCAGGAACGCCTCGGTGAAGGCCTGCGGGTCGGCCGGGGCGTCCGGGGCCATGGTGTTCAGCAGCTGTGGCGGCAGCAGCATCGGCATGGTGGCGAACCCGGCCTGGTCGGCGGCGAGTTCCTGGTAGAAGTGGTCGGTGAGCCGGTCGCCGACGACGGCCCGCAGCTGCCGGGCGGTCTTCACCGAGTGGGCCCGCTGCCACTGGGCGTCGCGCCACTGCGCCTCGGTGACGTGGCGCCAGCCCGGCAGCCGCCGCCAGTCCGGCTCGACCAGCGCCGTCCGCGCGTACGTGTACGGCTGGCGGATCACGGGGTGGTCCATGGCCGGCTACTGGCCGGCGGAGGGGGCGGTGGAGGGGCCGGCCTGGGTGCCGGTTCGGGGCTCGGTTCGCGGGTCGGCTTGGGGGTCGGCTTGGGGGTCGGTGAAGAGGCCGGCGAAGCGGGTGCGCAGCTCGCGCTTGAGCACCTTGCCGGTCGGCCCGAGCGGGAAGTCCTGCGGCGTGCGGGCGATCCGGACGGCGGCGAGCGCGGCCAGCCCGGCCGCGGCCAGCGCCTTGTTCGCCGCGTCCTGCACCTCCTCGGCGCCGGCCCCGGCGGCCCCTCCGGCCCCGGCCTGCAACCGGACGACGGCGACCGGGCGTTGGCCCTCGCCGACCGCCCCGGGGACGCCGACCACCGAGCAGTCCTGCACCAGGTCGGCGCAGTCGGCGAGCAGCACCTCCTCGATCGGCAGGCTGTAGACCGGGCCGTCGGCGGTGTCGATGACGTCCACCGTGCGGTCGAGGTGGTAGAACCGGCCGTCGGACGCGCGGCGGGCGACGTCGCCGGTGAGCCAGTAGCCGGCCAGCTCGAAGCTCTCGGTCAGCCGCCGGTCGTGCCAGTAGCCCGGGGTCCGGGAGGGGCTGACCACGCCGAGCAACCCGACCGTGCCGTCCGGGAGTTCGGTGCCGTCCTGGTCGAGCACGGCGGCCTTCAGGACCACCTCCAGCGGCCTGCCGACGCAGCGGTCGTCGCGGGCGCTCTCCGGGGTGGTCACCTGGCCGAAGAGCGCCATGCCCATCTCGGAGGAGCCCAGGCCGTCGACGAACTGCGAACCGGGCAGCGCGGGTTGGTCGGCGAGGTCCTGCGGCAGCAGCCAGGGGCGGATCAGCCCGGCCGGCCGCTCGCCGAGCGTCACCAGGCGGCGGATGTGCCCGTGGTGCGCGCTGTCGCCGGTGTTGAACCAGGAGTGCACCCGGGCCGCGCCGCGGACCGGGAGGTCGCCGGTGGCCAGCTCGACGAAGGTCCGGGGGAAGGAGGCGACCATGGTCGGCTGGAAGGCCTCCATCACCGGCTCGACGACGGCGCGCCGCCAGTCGGACATCACCACGGTGGGCAGGCCGAGCAGGGTCGCGGTGAGGAAGTAGCTGAGTCCGCCGGCGTGGGTGTGCGGCATCAGCGACATCAGCCGGTCGTACGGCTCGGCGGGGAAGCGCTCCATGCGTGGCTGCTTGCCGTCCCAGAACTGGCGGTGCGCCAGCATCGTGGACTTGGGGGTGCCGGTGGTGCCGGAGGAGTGGATCAGCGCCACCACGTCGTCCGGGGCGTGCCGGTACGGGTGGCCGGCGGGCAGCTCGACGGCGTCGGCGTCGAAGGCCTGCACCTCGGCGGCCAGGGCGAGGAAGCGCGGGCGGCGGCCCGGGTCCTCGCGGTAGGCGGCGGCCAGCCGGGTGGGGTCGTCGGCGACCACGCCGACCACGCCGACGTGGTCCAGGTAGCGGACCAGCACGTCGTGCCGCATCGCGTCGTTGACCAGCGCGGGGACGGCGCCCAGCGAGGTCAGCGCGAGGAAGTGCAGCAGCGGCTCCAGGCCCTCGCCGACCACGACGCCCACCGGCTCGCCGGGGCGCACCCCGTTGGCGTGGTACCAGGCGGCGTAACGGTCGCGCAGCGCGGCCAGGTCGAGCAGGCTGTGGCCGCGCAGCACGACCTCGCCGCGGTGGTCGGTGCGGTGGGTGAAGACGGACGGGACGGCACGGTGCGGGTTGGCCGCGAGGGCGTGGTCGAGGAAGTTGCCAGCGCCCAGGGCGGGTTCGGTCATCAGCCGCTGTCTGACGGCGAGGGGCGCGATGGAACTGCGGTCGCTCATGGGGGTCTCCCGAGGGGGTACCGGGCGCGGGTTCTCGTGGAACCGGCTCCGGGGAGGGGGAAAGGCGGGGGGAAGGCGGGTGTGCGGGCGTCGGGCGCTGGTTTCAGGCGCGGGCGAGGATGTCGGCGACGACCCGGTGGCCGGAGCGGATCGCGCCCTCCATCAGCCCGAAGTACGCGGTGCTGGTCTCGGTGCCGGCCCAGTGCACCCGGTGGTGCGGCGCGGTCAGCGCCGGGCCGAGCCGCGGCCAGTCGCCGGGCCCCAGCAGGGCGGCGTAACAGCCCTGGCTGAATGGGTCGTTGAGCCAATCGGTGACGTGGCAGGCGGTCGGCTCGGGGAGCATCGGGAAGAGCTGCGCGGCCTGCCCGACGGCCGCCGCGCGTTGCTGCCGCGGGGTGAGGGCGGCGAAGCGGTGCGCCTCGGCGCCGGTGACGAAGCCGGTCAGGACGCCGATGCCGGCCTCGGCGGGGGAGTCGTCCACGGTGGAGAGCAGCGGCCCCCGGGCGTTGACCGACCAGCCGGACAGGCCGTGGTCGCGCCACAGCGGCGCCGGGTAGACCAGGTGGACCTTGACCGCGCAGCCGCGCGCGGTGCGCTCGCCGGCCCGGCGCACCGGCAGGCCGGGCCGGTAGTCGATCGCGTCGGCGAGCAGCGGCGGCAGCGCCATGACGGCGACGTCCGCGCGGTGTTCGCCGCGGTCGGTGTGCACGGTGACGGCGTCGGCGTCCTGCTGGACGGCCCGGACCGGCTCGCCCAGCCGTACCCGGCGGCCCAGGCGCTCGGCCAGCCGCTCGCACACCTGGTGGGCGCCGCCGGCGATCCGGTCCTGCTGGGCGCCGCCGGCGAAGGCGTTGAGGTAGCGCAGGCCGCCGCCAGAGCGCAGGTAGAAGGCGAGGTGGAGGACGGAGATGTCGGCCGGGTCGGCGGCCGTCATCTCGCCCAGGAACAGCGGGAAGAACAGCCGGGCGTCGGGGTGGGTGAGGTGCTGCTCGGCCCACTCGGCGGCGGTCAGGGCGTCCAGACGTTCGGCGTCCGGGGTGAGCCAGGGCGCCTCCGGGCGTACGGCGGCGGTGAGTTCGGACAGCCGGTCGAACAGGTCGCCGAGCGCGACGCCGTCGAGCGGCGGGAACCGGCCGTCGCGGGTCGCGGCGTCGGGGCCGGGGCCACTGTCGCCGCCGGTGTCGCCGCCGAGCGCGAACCGGCTGGCGCCGGACATCGTGGTGGGGGTGGTCTTGAGCCCCAACTCGT
The DNA here is from genome assembly GCF_042731835.1 of Kitasatospora sp. NPDC059817. Taxonomy (NCBI): domain Bacteria; kingdom Bacillati; phylum Actinomycetota; class Actinomycetes; order Kitasatosporales; family Streptomycetaceae; genus Kitasatospora; species Kitasatospora sp. NPDC059817. The sequence continues at coordinate 27,410 of NZ_JBHWIR010000037.1, forward strand.
CCATCATGGCGAGGAGTTCGGTGTGCCGGTCGCCCAGGTAGGCGGCGCCGGCGTCGACCAGGACGTCGGGGGCGGCCTCGATGCCGTGGGTGCGTCCGCCGACCCGGTCCCGGGCCTCCAGGACGGTCACGTCGAAGCCGTGCGCCGCCAGCCCGGTGGCGGCGGTGAGCCCGGCCAGTCCGGCGCCGACCACGACGGCGGTGCCTGCGGGCTGCTGGTCGTTGAACTGCTGGCCGTTGAACGGGTCGTCGTCGGACGGGTGGTCGTTCATCTCGCGGCCGAGATTCTGCGCGCGAGCGCGGTGGGGGTGGGCGCGAGCAGGAACTCGTCGAAGGTGAGCTCGACGGCGTAGCCGCGCGCGACGGCGCTCAGCACCCGGGTGGCGATCAGCGAGTCGCCGCCGAGGTCGAAGAAGTCGGAGTCGGGCGCCACGTCGTCGCGTTCCAGCACGCGCCGGAAGACGGCCACCAGGTCCTGCGGGGTGGCGGGGGTGGTGAGGTCAGTGCTCAACGGAGGTCTCCTTCGACCTGTCGTGGGCGCCGTAGCGCAGGTGGCAGCCGGCCCGGTCGACCTTGCCGCTGGGGGTGTGCACGAGCCGGGGGACGACGGTGATCCGCCCGGGCACGAGGTGGCCGGGCACCCGGGCCCGCAGGTACGACAGCAACTCGCGGGCCAGGTCCGGCGGGGAGGTGTGCCGGCGTGCCACGACGTACGCGAGCAGCGTGGTGCGGTCGGCCAGAGTGGCACCGGTGACGGCGGCCGCGGTCACCTCGGGGTGGCCGGTGAGGTGCGCCTCGACCTCCGCCGGGTCCACCCGGACGCCGCGCACCTTCAATTCGCCGTCCAGGCGGCCCTGGTGGGTGAGCAGGCCGTCCGGGCCGCGGCTCACCCGGTCGCCGGTGCGGAAGTACCGCTCGCCGTCGACGGTGGTGAACCGGGCCGCCGTCGCCTCGGGCAGGCCGGGGTAGCCGAGCGCGAGGCCCGGCCCGCCGATCAGCAACTCGCCCTGCCCGCCGAGACGTTCGATGACGTGCGGCAGGGCGTGGCCGATCGGTGCGGGGCGGATCGGTGCGGGGCGGATCGGTGCGGGGCCGATCGGTGTGCGGGCGGCCGGTGCGCGGTGGGCGCCGGGCCCGACCGGTTCGCGGGCGAGCGGTCCGGACAGGTCGACGGCGTGGGTGATCTGGGTGGTCTCGGTGCAGCCGTAGGTGTTCAGCAGCCGGATCCGCCCGGTGTCCAGCCGGGCCCAGTCGTCCAGCCGGGCGGGCTGGACGGCCTCCCCGCCGATCACCAGGAGCCGGACGCAGGGCGGCAGTTCGGCCCGGTCTTCGACGAGGTGGTGGACGAGCTCGTGCCAGAAGGCGGTCGGCAGGTCCAGGACGGTGATCCGCTCGCGCTCGACCATCCGCAGGAAGCGCGGGAACGATCCGCAGTGCGTGTCGGGGTCGAGGACGAGGGTGGCGCCCGCGGTGAGTGCCGGGAGGATCTCCTCGAAGCAGGTGTCCCAGTTGAGCGAGGCGAACTGGAGCACCCGGTCCTGGGGGGTGAGGTGGAAGAGGTCGCGCAGTGCGTGGGCCGTGGCCGCGACGGCCCGGCGGGGAGTGGCGACGGGTTTCGGCTGCCCGGTCGAACCCGACGTGAAGAGAATGTAGGCCGGATGTTCCGGGCCGCTTGCGGAACGGTCCGCCGGAAGGGTTCCGGGCGGTTCTCCGGGGAATTCCGAGAGGGCGGGTAACTCCACTAATCGAGTGCCGAGTTGGTGGTCCGCGACGGCTTCGCCGAGTATCGCCGTGCGGCAGTTCGCGGCCGTCGCCATGGCGTGTCGACGGGCCTCCGGGAATGCCGGATCGATCGGGCAGTACGTACCTCCGGCGGTCAGCACGCCGAGAAGTGCGACCACCGTTTCGGCCGTGTGGACGGCCGGCACGCAGACCGTGCCGGGGTCCGGTCCCAGGCGCCTGGCCAGGGTGTTCGCCAGCTCTGCGAGCCGGCCGTAGTCGAGGGTGCGCCCCCGCTGGACGATCGCGGGGTGTCGGGGATTGCGGCGTGCCATTTTTGTGAACGCGTGGATCAGGTCGGGAGCGACCTGGAGGGTGTCCTGATTAATTGACATGGCCGCCCCAAATGATGCTGTCGAATGCTCATCCGTGCTCGGCGAACGGCGACTCTACCGTCGAACATGCGTGGCGACAATGGATGTTGAGAGCGTTCTTCGAGGGGGGCGTGCTCGACGTGTGAACCCGCCCGAGGGCGTTCGGTCGTTCGAGTAGGGACGGCGCGCGCAAGGGCGCGGAGCGGCGTGGGCGAAGGCCCGGCGACAGCCCGGTGACGGCGCGTCAGGAGCCGAGCGGGGCCTCCCAGGAGAGCCGGGTGCCGCCGCCCTCGGCGGGCTCGACCGTGAAGGTGCCGCCCACCCGCTCGGCCCGCTCGGCGAGGTTGCGCAGCCCGCTGCGCCGGCCGCCCTCGGGCACGCCCACCCCGTCGTCGGCCACCACCAGGGCCACCCGCCCGGCGAGCGCCCGCAGCGTCACCTCCACCCGGCCCGCCCGCGCGTGCCGGGCGGCGTTGCTGAGCGCCTCGCCGAGGACGGCCACCGCGTGGTCGGCCAGTTCCTGCGGCACGTCGGTGTCCAGCAGGCCCTCCATGCTCAGCCGGGGCGCGAAGCCGAGCGTCCCCTGTGCCTCGGCGACGACGCGGGTGGCGCGGGCGCGCAGGCCCCGGTCGGGCTCGCTGTGGGCGCGCAGCCCGAAGATCGTCGACCGGATGATCTTGATGGTCTCGTCCAGGTCCGCCACCGCGCGGGCGACCCGGTCGGCGGCGGCCGGGCTGTCGATCAGCCGGCCCGCGCTCTGCAACGTCATCCCGGTCGCGAACAGCCGCTGGATCGCCAGGTCGTGCAGGTCCCGGGCGATCCGGTCACGGTCCTCCAGCAGCGTCAGGTGCTCGGCGTCGCGCCGCCGCTCGGCCAGCTCCAGGGCCAGCGCCGCCTGGTCCGCGAAGCCCAGCAGCGGCCCGGTCTCGTCCGGCCCGAAGGCCGGCTGCCCGGCCGCGCGGGCCAGCAGCAGCACGCCCCGCCCGTACCCCGCCCCGGTGCCCAGCGGCACCGCGACCGCCGGGCCCAGCCCGTCGAAGCGCCCCGCCGGGCCCGCCGGGTAGCGGGCGTCGCAGGCCAGGTCGTCGCTGGTCACCGGCGAACCGGAGGCGTACGCGGCGCCCGACAGCGTGCCGTCCACCGGCACCGTCACCCCCAGCCGCGCGGCCGGCGCGCCACCCAGCGCGACCTCCACCGTCAGCTCCTCCGCCCGCTCCTGCGGACCGTCCAGCGCCACCGAGACGTCGGCCAGCTCGGCGCCGGCGATCTCCCCGGCCCGGCGGGCGATCAGCTCCACCACCTCCAGCCGGGGCGCGCCCGACAGCAGGCTGCGGCTGATCTCCGCGCTGGCCCGCAGCCAGCGCTGGCGCAGCTGCGCCTCCTCGTACAGCCGGGCGTTGTCGATCGCCACCCCGGCCGCGACCGCCAGGGTGGAGATCACCGCCTCGTCGTCGGTGTCGAAGTCCAGCCCGCCGCGCTTGTCGGTGAGGTACAGGTTCCCGAACACCTCGCCGTGCACCCGCACCGGCACCCCGAGGAAGGTGTGCATCGGCGGATGGTTCGGCGGGAAGCCCGCCGAGGCCGGGTGTTCGGACAGCACCGGGCAGCGCAGCGGCTGCGGGTCGCGGATCAACTCGCCGAGGATGCCCCGGCCGGACGGCGGCGGGCCGATCTCGGCGATCTCCTCCTCGGACATCCCCACCGTCAGGAACTGCGACAGCGAGTGCCCGTCCGGGCCGATCACCCCGAGCGCGGCGTAACGGGCGTCCACCAGGTCGGCGGCGGCCTCGACGATCCGGTGCAGCGCCTGGGCGAGGTCCAGCTCCCGGCCGACCGCGAGCACCGCCTCCAACAGGCTGTGCACCCGGTTCTGGGTGCCGCGCGCCGCGTCGATCCGCCACTGGAGCTCCTCCAGCAGCTCGTCCAGGCGCAGCCGGGGCATCCGCGCGCCGCCACCCGCCGCGCTGCCGTCCGCTCCGCCCACCGCTGTCCTCCTCGTACTCGCCCTGGCCCGTCCTCCACCCGCCGCCGGAGGGCGCCAGGTGCCGCCCGATCAGGGCGATTGCCGGATTCACGGTAGTGCCCGGGTGTCGGCACCCCGCACGCCGGGGTGCGCCGTACGCTCCCACGGGCGGGCCTTTCGTCCCGTCGCGGAGGGGCCTGCGGCCTCTGTCGCGAGGCCCTGGCGGACCGCCAGGGTGGGGGAGGAGCGGACGGGCCGTCAGTGCGCACACCGTCCCCGCGCCGCCCCGCCAAGCGCCGACACAGTGGAGGAACCCTCATGACGCCATCCGTCCTGGCCGGGGTCGACGGCTCGCCGGAGAGCACCACCGCCGCCCTCTGGGCCGCCGACGAGGCGGTGCTCCGGGGCACCCCGCTGCGCCTGGTGCACGCCTGGCCGTGGCTGACCGACGGCGTGGCCACCTTCGCCGAGCCCGACGACCTGCCGGCCGCCGCGCAGCGGGTCCTGGCCTCGGCCGCCGACGCGATCCGCGAACGCCACCCCGACCTGGCGGTGCACACCGACGCCGTCCTGGACGCGCCGGTGGACGGCCTGGTCGCCGCGGCCGCGGACGCCGCCCTGCTGGTGCTCGGCTCGCGCGGCCTCGGCGGCTTCACCGGGCTGCTGCTCGGCTCGGTCGGCATGGCCGCGGCCGCCCGCAGCACGGTGCCGGTGGTCGTGGTGCGCGAGCCGGGCGCGCCCGACGGCGCCGGCGACGGCGTGCCCGAGGTGCTGGTCGGCGTCGACGCGCACGCCCCGGAGGAGGAGGTGCTCGCCTTCGCCTTCCAGGAGGCCGCCCTGCGCGGCGCCCGGGTGCGGGCCGTGCACGGCTGGGACCTCCCGCCGGTCTTCGGCTACGCCGGCGGGGCCGTGCCGCCCACCGAGATCGCCCAACTGGAGGCGCTGGAGGCCAAACTGCTCTCCCTCGCCCTGGCCGGCCAGCGCGAGCGACACCCGGACACCGCGGTGATCGAGGACGTCCGGCTCGGCGCCGCCCGCGGCCTGGTCGAAGCCTCCACCGGCGCCGCCCTCCTGGTCGTCGGCCGCCGCCACCGCTCCCTCGACTTCGGCCCCCGCCTCGGCCGCGTCGCCCACGCCGCCCTCCACCACGCCCAGTCCCCAGTCGCCGTCATCCCCCACCCCTGACCAACGGAACGATCGCGAAGGCGCGTACACCGTCACCGTGACTGGTTTTCACACGCGCGCCGCCTCCCGAAGGGGGCGCGCGTGCGTCCAATCGTGGGGTAAAGCGCCAACGTGCCCCGACCCGTTCCTATCGGAGCACGTTGGCGCCTATGACGGCCCTGCCGCCCGCTGCACGCACCTGCTCTCGCTCAGGAGCGCGAGGGCAGGCACAAGCCAGGCCCTGGCGGGGACGTCACTGAGGTGTCGTGATGCCAGCCCCAACCACAGCCAGGACGACGACCGTGAGGTCTTCTTCGGGGATCAAGTCCGGTGGGGGGTGATCGGTCGGGCGCGTTCGAGAAGATCGCGGACGTGGGGGTTGCGCCGGTGCGGTTGGGTTGCGGAGAGCATGGTGCGGATGCGGTCGTCGGCTCGGCCGGACTGGACGTGGGGGAAGTCGTCCAGGGCGAGGTTCCAGTTCTGGACGGCTTCCTCCAGCCGGCCGGCTTCGAGCTGCCATTCGGCGAGCATCGCGCGGTGACGGACGCGGGCCCGGCGGTACACCGCGGGTCGGACCTTCTCGGAGTGCTGGAGTGCGCGGATTGCGCCTTCGCGGTCGCCGAGTTCGTAGTTGACCTGGGCGACGTGGTACGAGAGGGAGGCCGGGTCGTAGGAGCCGTGGGCTTTGGCCTTGGACTCGGCCTGTTCCATGGCGACTTCGGCCGAACGGAGCATGGCGACCGCACCAGCACGGTCACCGGTCTGGGCGAGGGCGTGGGCCTGCTGTCCGGCGAGGAAGGCGCGCATCCGTGGGCCGGCCTCGGGTGATGCGGCAGCGGCGGCGTTCGCGTACCGCAACGCGGTTGCTCCGTGGCCGAGTTCGACCGCTTGGACGCTCATTCCGCGCAGGGTGGTGCAGTAGGTGAGGTGGTCGCCGGCGGCGAGGGCGAGCTCCAGCGCTTTGGTGTAGTAGGCCTGGCCGAGCAGGTCGAGGCGTTCGTCCACGGCCATGTAGCCGGTCAGGTAGAGGTGGTCGGCGGCGGCGGACAGCATCGCCTTGCGGACCTCGTCGTCGGCGGTGGCCTTGAGGTGTGGGGCGATGTTGTTGACCATGAACGCGGCGGCCATCGGGCGGGCGGTCCGGCCGCCGAACTGGTCGTCCAGCTCACTGATCCGTTCGGTCATGGCGATCACGGCCTCGACCTCGGCCATGCCGATCCGGGTGTGTGGATCCGCCTTCAGCCGCTCGAATCGCCCGATGACGTCCGGCCGGCCTGGAATGGTGAAGGCGACCGAGTACAGGCCCGCCCCGAGTACGCCCCTGCGCGATGGGTCCATGTCCATGCTCCCGAGGTCGATCAGTCCCGCCACCGTATCCCCGGACTGGGCCTGAACGTCAGGTCGATCGGCGAAGCCCGCCTCGAATGCGGTGACCGGCCGCCCCAGGCGGCGGGCCAGGGCCTCCAGGACCACTTTCTGGTACTTGGCCATGGGACGGGTGCCCGAGAGCCAGTGCGAGACGGCCGACTCGTCGTACCTCAGCTTGTAACCGGCCTCGGTTCCGGCCCGGTTGACCGCTCGGGCGAACTCGCCGTTGCTCGCCCACCGGCATTCCTCTACCAGCGGGGCGAGCTTGCCGGTGGGTGTCCGTTCGCGTGCTGCCATCGCCGCCCCCGGGCCGGGTTTCAAGGGTTTCAAGCATCCGGGGTGTCTCTACCGTGTTCACGCCGAGCGCACACCTGTTGACTCATTGTCAGGCCGAGTGAGAGCCCCGTACGTCGGGGTCGCGTCGGCTCCACGATCGGCGGCACCGCCCACCTGCTCGTCCATTCCCCCAGGTGGCCGGTACCGCTCTCCAGGCCAGTGCCGAAGGGTGCCCCACCGTGGTCGTGCATTCCCATGTCTTCTTCCTGACCAGAGATCCGGTCTCCGTGCCCGTCGCCCGTCGCCGGGTGAGGAGCCGCGTCGCCAGCTGGGGCGTCCTGCTCGACGAGGACTCCCGGCTCGCGTTGGACACGGTCACCTCCGAGCTCGTGACCAACGCCGTCCGGCATTCCGACCGGCCGATGCTCACCGTCGCCGTCTACGTGAGCGTCCCGCTGCGGCGGGCCCTGGTCGAGGTCTACGACGGCTCGATCACACTTCCCCGGCGACGCCAGGCCGGCACGGACGCGGAGAGCGGCCGGGGGCTGGAACTGGTCGAATGCCTGGCCCTGGCGCACGGCGCGGAGCGGACCGAACAGGGCAAACGCGTCTGGGCGGAGTTGGCCCTGCCCGAACAGCCGATGACCCGGCGACAGCTCCTCGCCGGGCCGCGACGAGCGGTCCAGGCAGCCTTGAACGCGCTCGAACGCCGTGGCCGGACGCCGATACGAGCCCCGCACTGCCCCGGCAGCACCCGTCCCGCCGTTCCGGCCCGCTAGGCAGGAACCCCGTCAGGAAGGGATCAGAACCAGTGATCAGCATGACCAGGACCAACGGCGTCCTCGGCCGCCGCGGACTACGAACCGGCGTCGAATGGTCCACCCCCGGTGCCGCCCGCGCTCGCGCCGCCCAGCTCGTCGCCGAACACCGCTCCCAGCAGCGGGAGATCGTCCGCAACCCGCACCTGAATACCGAGTGGGCCCGCGCCGCCGTGCGAACCCCGCAGCTGCTGGCCGCCGTCCAGGAAGCCATCGGCCAGGACATCGCGGTGGAGAACACGTTCCTCGTGGTGAAGTGGCCCGGCCGCGCATTCGAGATTCCCTGGCACCAGGACGGCATCGATGCCCGCCTCGAACTGGACCCCGACCGCTCGGTCTCCGCCTGGCTGGCAATCAGCGACGCCACCGTGAGCAACGGCTGCCTGCACGCGGTACCCGGCTCGCACCAGTTCGGCTACCTGCCGTTCTCCTCCGAGGCCGAGCACGACGCCGAACGCGGCCGGGCCGACCAGGCGATCGGCTTCACCGCCGACGCCTCGACCGCACTGCCCCTGCCGGCCGGGTCCGCCCTGCTCATGGACAGCCGCCTGCTGCACCGCTCCGGCACCAACACCAGCAACGGCGCCCGCGTCGGCCTGAACGTCCGCTACGCCGCCCCCGGCGGTATCCGCCGCCGCGACCCCCAGAGCCCCAGCCCCGACCCGATCAGCGGGACGGGCTGATAGCCACCGCCCAAGGGATCAACACCCCACCGAGAGGAGCACAACGCCGTGACCATCCTCGAAGAGATCGTCACCCGCGATGGCCTGGTGACCCGGGTCCGCGTCTTGACCGGCGAGGACGCCGACGCGGCCCGCCGCGCCGACAAGACCCCGATCGCCAAGTCCGACTGCACCTACTACTGCCCCGACGCCGCCACCGCCGAGCGGTGCATCCAGTCCCTGCGCGAGTCCGACGAGCGCCTGCGCAACCGCCCCGAGGAGCTCATGCTCTGGGACTGGCAGTGCACCTACTTCGAGGCCGAACCGGGCAACCCCAACGGCGGCGGCACCGTCCTCCTCGGCGTCGCCTGGTACGACCGGGCGTTCTTCGACGACCGGCGCGACGCCTGGTTCGGCGCCATGCACCAGCGGATCTACAAGGACCTCGGCATCCCGCTGGAGGACATCACCGTCACCCACTGGCAGCTGATCACCAGCTGACCCGAGCACCACCAGCACACCGGCCGGGCCCCGCACCGCAGGGCCCGGTCCACGCCTGGACTCAGTCGCGGGCCGCCAGCTCCGGCACCGGCTCGACCTCCGGCAGCGGCCGGCGCCCTCGCACCAGGCCCAGCACCAGCACGGCACCCGCCCCGCCGGCCAGCGTCACCGCCAGACCGCCACCCAGGAACGCGGCCCCCGGCCCGGCGGCGGCCAGCCCGGGGACGAACAGCATCGACACCGTCCCACAGGTGCGGATCACGGTCAGGTCCACCGTCAGCAGCCGCCTGCGAGCGGCCGGAGGGAACAACGCGAAGTGCGTCGACAACGCGATCTGCAAGAACGGCGACACCGCCCCCGACAGCACGGACAGCGCCAGCAGCACCGGCAACGACCCAGCCAGCCCAGCGGCCGCCAGCACCAGCCCCGACACCGCCCACGCCCCGCAGTACGCCGCCGTCAGCGGCACCGGCAGCCGCACGTTCCCGGCCACCAGATTCCCGGCCAGAGCACCCGCGCCTGTGCAAGCCAGCACCGCCGCGTACGCGGAGGCCCCGGCGCCGAGCCGGGCGGCCAGCAGCGCGGGCATCGCCAACGACACCGCCCCGGCGAAGATCCCGATCCCGTGCACAGCCAGCACCACCCCGGTATCCGGATGGGTCCGCACCAGCGACCAGGCGCCGTGCCGCGTCCCAGCCGGCAGCGGCGCCGTCTGCGAGACGACAGCAGCTGGCCGGACGCGAGCGGCCAGCAGCACCAGAGCGAGCGCCGAGACGGCGAACGTCGCCGCGTCCACCCAGAACAGCCCGGCCAGCGGCATCACCGCCAGAAGCAGTCCAGCCGTCCCGGGCCCGGCGATCCTGGCGATGCGGCCGGTCAGGTCCATCAACCCGCTGACGGCCTGGACCTCGCCCGTCCGGACCAGATCCGGCACCATCGCGCCGAGGTTCGGATCGAACAGGGCACCGCCCACCCCCAGCAGCGCGGCCGAGGCGATCAGTCCCACCATGCCGAACTCGGCCCACGCCCACGGCAGCGCGGCCACCAGGACCAGCCGCACCGCGTCCACCACCGCCAGCGCCCGCAACGACGCGAACCGGTCCATCATCCGGCGCCCCACCGTCCCCAGCACGATGTACGGCAACGACTCGGCGACGGCCATCAGCCCCATCGCCCCGGCACCCGCGTGCTCCCACGCCATCCACATCACGGCCATCGCGTACAGCCGGTCACCGAACACCGACGCCGTCTGCGCCCCCCACAGCAGAAGCACAGGCCCACGCCGCAGCAACCGCACGTACCGCATGATCCACTCCGCCCCAGGAAGCACGAAGTCCCGGCAGCGAACCGCCACCGGGAACTCCCCACACCCTAGGGCAACTTGAAACCCACCCGGAGCAGGCGCCCCGAGCGCGGCACCCCGTCGCCGACGGCCACATCCCTCACTCGGCCCCGACTCCGGCAGGCTGTCCGGCACACCGGCCCCGCTGATCGGGCCGGCCATGCCTAAAGAATATTTTCACCTAGCAGGGCCTCGTTTGATTCACATCGAATCGAATATGTCAGCGACCTCAGAAGTTGATTTCGATATATTCTTCATTGAAGTTTGCCGCACACGAATCTGCTCTTGTTTGTCAATGATCCGTGTCCTATCCTTCAGTGGATCCAGTGGTGCAAGATGGGGGTCTATGGTGGCGAGTGTGGGCGCTCCCAGGGATGGGCAAGATTTGCTCGAATATCGGTCGAGTTTGACGCCAGAGCAGGAGTGTCGCGCTCAGGAGGACTACCGGAGGACGGTCAAGGAGTTCGACCAGCTAGAGGTTGACATTCGAGAGGCTCGCACCTTTCAGCGGATCTTCTGGTTGAGCATGCTCGGCGCGATGGCGTTGACCTTCCTGCTGGGCTACACCGTGATCATTGGCCTCTGGAATACGCAGCTGCTGTTCGTGCGATATGTGGGACTGGCGATCGTAAGCGCCCTGTGGGTCGCTATGGGTCGGCTCCTGCGGACCAACCGCCAGAAGATCGCTGCCAAGTCCGGCGATCTGCGCAATGCGCTGCAGGATCGCCAGACCGCCGCAGCCCAGCTCCCACTGGATTCCCCTTCTGGCCTGCGAATTTACCGCGAAGCGTCGCTGGAGATCATCGATCAGTATCGGAAGGGTGCCAACAAGAACCGACGAGTTCACAACTTCTTCCAGGTGATCATCATCACCGGGTCAATCGTGACGTCATCCCTTGCTGCAATGAACGACGGAAGCAGTGTCACGTTGAGGTTCGGAACCGCCTTCCTCAGCGGCTTCGTGGGAATTTCGGCAGGCGTGACTGGGTACTTCAAGTTCCGGGAGCGCGGCTACAACCTGCAGTCGACTGCCGACGAGATCGAGAAACACTATAACGCATCACAGTTCATGCTCGATGAATATGCCGGAAGCGACCCGAGCAACCCTCTCCCCGAGGGTGATCGACTGCGAATGTTTGCTCGATTTGTCGAGCGCCTGAAAGAGGAGCAGCGGAAGCGGGAGCTGCAGCTTGAGCAATCCAGCTCCGCGAGCGAGGAGCACGCCAGCTGATGAGCTCAAGGCGCACAGTGGGATGGCAGGAATTACGTTTCCTACTCTCGCCGATCCAACACTGGCGCACCCGCCGGTTAATGAGGGCCCATGGCTCAATTTCGTACACGACTGCCTGGTGCGTGGTGGAGCTGGCTCGATCCCCCTCTGAGCTTCCGTACGTCCACGATGTCGCCGCCCGGATGAAGGCACTGGGCATGCCGACGCCAGGAATCACTCTAGAACCTTGGGGCTGCTTAGACCCAGTCGAGCAGCGCCGCCGCCTCGCGTGGTTGGAGCGTCATGGGGCAACCCCACTTGCTGCTATGGGAGTGACGCGCGGGGCAGTCGAACAGGCAAAACTTCATGTTGTGGAATGGGGCCTGCCCGCCGGACACGGAGCCGCCGCGGTCACGGCCAGCCGGAGCGCAGAGCGTGGGGACGGCGAGCGGCCGCGGAGATAAAGGAGGGGCCAAGCAGTACTGCCGGAGCCGGTTCTGAGTGCGCACTTTTCCCCTCCCCCACTGTCAAAAGCGGCACCACCCTTGTCGGATCCCCCGTAGAAATTGGAACGCCAAGTGCCCGGACGCCAGCCGAAGTCGAACAGTGTCGGCTCCGCCAGGTGCGGTATGAGCACCAGCACCAAGAAGGAGACGGTCAACACCGCTCTACGCGAGGTGCTGGAGAATAGACGGCGAGCGCTCGCCCTCACGCGGCTGCGTGCCGCGGCCGATGCGGGGTCCTTCGACCTGGAGATCTTCGAGGACAAGAGGAACTACCGTCGGTGAACGCGGCGCAATTCCTGATCGACACCAGCGCGCTCGCGCGTTTCATGTGCGGCGACGCCGAGCAGTAGGGCTGGGAGCAGGCCGCAGCGGCGGGCTTGGCCGCAACCTGCCCCATCACCGAGCTTGAGTTCTTCTACAGCGCGCGGACAACAGCCGACCGCACGCAGTGGATCGAAGACATGCGGCTGGGTGCCGGTCGATGACCGCGCCTGGCACGTCCAGGGCATGCTGACCAAGCGAGGTCAGCATCGCAGCGCCGGAGCCGTGGACCTGATCGTCGCGGCCACAGCCGAACTGCAAGGCCTGACCCTCCTGCACCGGGACCGCGACTTCGAGTGCATCGCGAACGTCACCGGACAGGCCCTCCAGTGGTACGGGCCGGAGAGCGGCAAGTGAATCCTGCCCGGTCCAGTCCAGGACCGGGAGCCGGAAGAGGGCCCTGGTCCTGCTCGAACCGCAATCTCGCAACTCTTCCTCCGCCCGACAGGCCATCGGCGGGGCCGGATCGCGCCTCGACGGGGGGGCGGGGCGTGATCCGGGCGGGGAGTGTCAGGGTGTCGGCGGTTCGGTTGGGCGGGGGCGGGTGCCCGGGGGGAGGACTTGGGCCTTGAGGTGGAGGTCCGGGCTGTGGCGGAAGCCGAGGGTGAAGTCCACCCACTGGCCGGCTCGTAGGGGCGGGGGGTCGGCGATCATCAGGTCGGCGTCCTCCGGGGCCATTGCCAGTTCGCCGCGGCCCGGGATCGGGAGGGCGGTCACCGGCTCCCAGCGGCCTGCGGCGCCCTGGTGGAGGTGTCGCTTGATTGTGATCCGGCCGCCGAACTCCCAGCTGGCGGACGTCAGTTCGTCCGGTACGTCGCCCGGGTTGCGGATCGTGAAGAACGCCGCCGTGGCCGGGGCCGCGCCTGCCGTCGGCAGCAGCAGCCAGCCCGGGCCGGCCTCCACCGGCCGGGGCCGCCCGGCCCCGCCGACCGCCGTCCACCCGGTCAGCAGCACCAGCGTCAGTGCCGCCGCGCCCACCGGCGGGCCGACCACCCGCAGCCGTCCGAGCGCGCTCATCGCCCCGTTCATCGCCGCGCCCCCTTCCGGGCCGCCGAGGCGCCCCGTCCGGGCTGCCAGGTGCGCAGCCGCAGGCTGTTGCCGACCACCAGCAGCGAGCTGAGCGACATCGCCACCGCCGCCAGCATCGGGTTGAGCAGGCCGACGGCCGCCAGCGGGATCAGCACCACGTTGTAGCCGAAGGCCCACAGCAGGTTGGCCCGGATCGTGCCGAGGGTCCGTCGGGCCAGCCGGACGGCGTCCACCACCGCCTCGATGTCGCCGCGCACCAGGGTCAGTCCGGCCGCGCCGATCGCGGCGTCGCTGCCCGAGGCCAGCGCCACCCCGAGGTCCGCCGAGGCCAGTGCCACCGCGTCGTTGACGCCGTCGCCGACCACCGCGACCGTCCGCCCGGCGCCCCGCAGCTCGGCCACCACCGCGGCCTTGCCCTCCGGTGAGGCCGCGGCGTGCACCCGTTCGATGCCCAGCTCGCGCGCCACCGCCCGGGCCGCGCCCGGGCCGTCGCCGGTCAGCAGGACGGTCTCCAGCCCCATCCCGCGCAGCCGGTGGAGCGCCCGCCAGCTGCCCGAGCGCAGCGTGTCGCCGACGGTGAGCACGGCCGCGGCCCGCCCGTCCAGCTCGACCACCACGGCCGTGCGGCCGGTGTCCGAGGCGGCGGTGACCGCGTCCGCGAGGTCGGCGGGCAGCGGCTGCGCCGTGCCGTCCGGGCGGACCACCCGTATGCTCCGGCCCTCGACCACCCCGGACACCCCGACCCCGGTGGCGGCCGCGAAGGCGTCCACCGCAGGCAGCGGACCGCAGCGCTCCCGCGCGGCCGCCGCCACGGCCCGCCCGATCGGGTGCTCCGAGCGGTGTTCCACCGCGCCGGCCAGCCGCAGCACCGCACCCTCGTCGAGCCCCGAGTCGAGCCCTTCGTCGAGCCTCGCGTCGAGACCTTCGCGGCGGCCTTCGTCGAGCCCCGCGTCGAGGCCCTGGGCGACCGTCACCGTCGCCAGTTCCATCCGCCCGGTGGTCAGTGTCCCGGTCTTGTCCAGCACCACGGTGTCGACCCGGCGCAGGCTCTCCAGCACCTCCGGGCCGCGCACCAGCACGCCCAGCTCCGCGCCCCGCCCGGTCGCCGCCAGCAGCGCCGTCGGGGTGGCCAGGCCCAGGGCGCACGGGCAGGCGACCACCAGGACCGCGACCGCCGCCGTCACCGCCGCCTGGGGGGCTGCGCCCGCGCCGAGCCAGAAGCCCAGCACGCACACAGCGCCCGCCAGCACGCACGGCACGAACACCCCGGCCACCGCGTCGGCGAGGCGCTGCGCCCGGGCCTTGCCGGCCTGGGCGTCCGCCACCAGTGCGGTGATCCGGGCGAGTTGGGTGTCGGCGCCGACGGCCGTCGCCCGTACCACCAGTGCGCCGCCGACGTTGACGGTCGCGCCGGCCACCGCGTCCCCGGGGCCGACCTCCACCGGCACGCTCTCCCCGGTCAGCAGGCTCAGGTCGAGCGCCGAACCGCCCTCGACCACCACCCCGTCGGTGGCCACCCGTTCGCCCGGCCGCACCACGAACTCCTGCCCTGGCAGCAGCAGTTCGATCGGTACCAGGCGCTCTTCGCCGGTCCCGCCGTCCCGGACGCACACCTGCTTCGCGCCGAGTTCGGCCAGTGCCCGCAGCGCGGAGCCGCTGCGCCGCCGCACTCGGCCCTCCAGCAGTCGCCCGGCCAGCACGAACAGCGGCACCCCGACCGCCGCCTCCAGGTAGACGTGCGCCGCGCCGCCGCCGTCCGCGGTCAGCGAGAACGGCATCCGCATGCCGACCTCCCCGGCGCCGCCGAACACCAGCGCGTACGCGGACCAGCCGAAGGACGCCACCACCCCCAGGCTGACCAGGGTGTCCATGGTGGCCGCCGCGTGCCGCAGCCCTTGCCAGGCCCGGCGGTGGAACCCGGCCGACCCCCAGGTCACCACTGGGACGGCCAGCGCGAAGCAGACCCACTGCCAGCCGGGGAACTGCAGTGACGGCACCATCGACAGCACCACCACCGGGACGGCCAGCAGCGTCGTCACCAGCAGTCGCCGGCGCTCCGCCGGCTCCTCGTCCGGCAGCCCGACGCCCGCCCCTGCGGGCGCCAACTCGGCGGTGTATCCCGCCCGTTCGACGGCTGCCACCAGCTCTGCGACCGGCACCCCGGCCGGGTGCAGCACCCGGGCCCGACCGGTCGCCAGGTTCACCCCGGCCGTCACTCCGTCGATCCGGGCCAGCCGCTTCTCCACCCGGCCCACGCAGGCAGCGCAGGTCATCCCGCCGACCGCCAGATCGGTGCTCACCAGGGCCCCGGCGTCGGCCCCCGCGACCGGGCTCATCGCATCCCGCCCATGTCGTGCCCGCCCATCCCGGGCGCCCCGGGCGACGCGCCGCCCCCGGGCGTCAGCCCGGGAGACACCGGGCCCGCCTGCCGTCCCACCGCATACGCCACCACGAACACCACCACCAGCAGCAGGGCGAACCCCGCCAGCACACTCAAGGGCCGGACACCCGGCGACTTCGCACTCACCCCCCAGCAGTCGGACGGCGGGCGCGGTTGGTTCCCGTACGGTCCGAACCGGTGGGGCGCGCCCTGGCACCGCGGGCCCGGCGGGACCCGTACGGCAGGCTCCGGGCCCGGATTAATTCGGATGACGCACCCGATGTGACCAGGTAACGTCCGGGACGGCGCCTCCCGATGCGCTGGG
Source organism: Kitasatospora sp. NPDC059817 (assembly GCF_042731835.1). Lineage (NCBI taxonomy): Bacteria > Bacillati > Actinomycetota > Actinomycetes > Kitasatosporales > Streptomycetaceae > Kitasatospora > Kitasatospora sp. NPDC059817. The sequence continues at coordinate 43,367 of NZ_JBHWIR010000037.1, forward strand.
TCCCGGCTACTACCCGTCAACTAGGTGCCGGTGCCCGTGGTCGGTTCCGGGAGGCGCCCATACGCGTTCGGCCCCGGGGCCGTTCCGGCCCGTGACCCGGGTCATGGCCCGGGGTCCGGGCGAATCCGCCCTCTGTCGAATCTGATCGCCATACGGTCCCTTCGTGTGCCGAAGACCGGCACCCGGCCCGGGCGGCCCGCGCCGGGGGGGCGGGGGCGGGGTGAAACCCGCCGGGAGTATGGCCGGGTTCGTATAAAAAAAATGAGACGCCGACCACCAAAGACAGGTTGATAGAGGGGGGTGAGCGAG